>DAOVAK010000725.1 GCA_030671095.1 Deltaproteobacteria bacterium
ACGGCTCCGTTTGTCTATGATGATCAGACCGGTGAACTGGTGGAGCCCACCTTTGAGCACCTTGCCAGGATAGCGAAGATCGTCAATGAGGCGGACGTGGTCCAGTTTATGGCCCGGGGGGTCTTGATAAAGAAGCAAGAAGTAAAGGTGATGAACACGATTATTGAGAACTGCCATAAGCCCGTCTATGTGGCTGCGGTGACGGAGGAGGGTATCGCCCGGGCTGAGGAGATTCACAAGACAAGGGGGAATTTCACTGTCCAGTTCTCTATTATCAACAGCCCCCTGAATGTCATTGAAAGCATGATCGATCCCTTTCTCTCCTGCATACGCAAAGGCATCCCTATCTATGTCTCCACCATGCCCATGGCAGGGCTATCGGCTCCCTATTGCATGTCCGGGCTCCTGACTCTCACCCATGCGGAGGGTCTCTTCGAAATGACTCTGGCCCAGCTCGTGAATCCGGGTATTACGGTTGTCCATGCCGGGCTCCCCTCCATTGCCAACATCAACAAGAATTACGCGGTAGATCTGGGACTTGTCTCTCACAATATGGCCAACCTCCTCATGGAAAAGGTCAACAAAATGCTGGACATCCCCTCTATCCAGACCGCCTGCACCACCAGCGAGGACAGGCCGAGTCCGAGGGCCGAGGAAGATGCCGTGAATGGCTATGCCTTGATGAAAAAGTACGGATTTCACCAGATGCGACACGCCTTCGGATTCCTGAGAGAACTGATCTCTTTCTCCATTGCCAAACTGGAAAAGCATATAGATCTATGCCGAGAAACCGGTCCAGACCAGGCCCCTGATTATGACTTGGAACCCTATGATCCAGAAGGGCTTGAAGCCATCAAGCGCAACAGCAGCCAGGCCAATTACATGAGAGATGATCACACCCTGAAGAATACGGGAAAAGTATTCTTGAATTAAAGGACCTTCGTATCCCCCTTCCGATAAAACTCTCCAAAATTTGACTTCAGAGATTTAACGTCTCGAAATTCCTTCATATTTCCTTCTTTTAATGAGATAATAGTAAGTGCTTGCCGTCATTGATCTTTTTTACAAGGGCTGTTTGTAACCCACACGATGGCCAGAAGCAAAACATAAGGAGAACTCATGTTCGGGAAGTATGAACGCCTTTGGGGAAAACCGGCTCTCAGGTCGAGTTACGATACGGTGATCATCGGAGGCGGTCTACATGGATTGGCCACGGCCTACTACCTGGCTCGAGATCAGGGCATGAACAATGTGGCGGTTATTGAAAAGCGGTATCTCGGGTTTGGCGGTGCCGGGAGAAATACGGCCATAGTCCGGGCAAATCAGAGGACTAAAGAGAATCTTCCCCTTTACAACGAAGGCCTTGAGCTCTGGCCTAAGCTGACAGACGAGCTGGATTTTAACCTGATGTTTTTCAATTGCGGAAACCTCAATCTGGCCCACAGCGAGGCAGCATTAGGCGCCCTGCGATTGCAGGTGGCTTCAGCACAATTCTTCGGGATCAGAAGTGAATTGTTCGACGCCCAGCAATGTAAGGGACTGATACCGGCGCTTGATATTTCAGATCACCTCTCCTTTCCCATCATGGGAGGCATGTACCACCCTCCAGGCGGGACGCTTCGTCACGATGCCGTGCTTTGGGCCCTGGCCAAGGAGGCTTCAAAGCGGGGCATACATATTCATGAGGAGACAGAGGTCCTGGGAATTGGGGTTGAGAATGGGAAAGTCGTTTCAGTGGAAACGAACAGAGGAGAGGTTCGCGCCCCTCGCGTCCTGAATGCCGCGGGTGGCTATTCCACCTTGATTTCTTCCATGGTCGGGATACGTCTGCCTATTCACGTTCTGACCATCCAGGCCATGGTGACAGAGCCCCTGAAACCCCTCTTGAATCATGTGGTCTCATCCGGGGCCTATCACTGCTATGCGAATCAGACTCTCAAAGGAGAGATCGTCACCGGGGCCCACATGGACCCCTGGCCCAACTATACAACGCAGACAACTGCTTACTACATCAAGCATCAGGCAGAAGCATTGACAGAGCTTCTTCCTTGTCTGAAAGGGGTCAAGTTCATGCGGGCATGGGGAGGTCTGGC
>DAOVAK010000088.1 GCA_030671095.1 Deltaproteobacteria bacterium
GTGCATGCGTCTACGCACATAGGCTTTTCCAGAGGCGGGACACTTTCACACATATCGCACTTGAGCGGGAGACCTGAATCCGGATCTCTGAACGCACCCCTCGACGGGCAGGAGGCCGGGCAGAAGGTGCACTCGTCGTACTCCTTGCCGTCGATCATGTAACGGTTTCTCCCGTTACATTCGGCTTCCGTATACTGACCGGCCCGTATCGGCACAAATATATCTCGCGTTTCGTCCATGACGACCATGATCCGGGAACGTGCGGTATTAACCGAGCTATATTTCGGTATGGCGTGGAAGGCGGAGCACGCTATCTCACATGCCCTGCAGCCCACACATTTCTTGGTATCCACCTTTATTTCTTTGACTATTCTTGTTTTTTTCCCATTGTTGTCCACGGTGACGCCCCCTTCCTTTATTCCTTCTCTTTCTTGGCCCTGGCATCTTTGAGGGCAGTCACTTCATTCCCGGTCAAAATGCCCCTCTTGATGAGGTCTTCCGCCACGTAGCCCAAACTCAATTTCTCCAGGGTCTCTTTGGTGGGAATCCCATCAAAGGTCCAACCTTTGAAGTCATAATATTTGGTCAGCAGCAGCTGCTCATACTCCTCATTCCTTACCGCCCAGTGATCCTCCGGCGGCCTCTCCATGAATCTCCTCAGTCCCAATCTGTTATTGAGGGCTCTGAGCAGATTCCGGTTCCTCTCGAAGCATTCCCATAGCCTGTCTTTGTCAAACTCCATCCCCGTCGTGCAGGTGATTATCTGCGGCATATTCCATACATGATATCCTGTGGTGCCGCCAAACTGGCCTCTGAATGAGGACACGAATCCGCAAAGCCCCAAGGAATCATCCAGGTAGTGCATGCACTCATTCCAATCACAAATTTCGACCATCGCCTGGTCGGACAACTGATCACGTTTTTCCCACTGCCGGAACCACTCATGGAACTTCTTATCCGGGACCGCGACCCAGTTCCTGATGAACTCTTCCTTCAGCTCCGGATCAGTGATCGGGTCCTGCGGGAAGGAGCCTTCAATCTGGGTGATAGCCATGTCCTCACCGGTGGCTATCATAAGGAAATAGGCCGGATTGAGTTTGCCCAGCTTGATGGGTAACTGTTCGAATTTTTTGACAGTGTTGTGATCAAATTTCTCGGCGCCGTTACCAATTATGGCAGCCGCACCGGATACGCCATAGGCGAGAACATCTCCTATGCCATCTCTAAATGCTATTTTCTGAAGGAGATAGTAGAACCTTTGCCTCACGTCGGAGGGCATCCCAGGAAAGTCTTTTTCCGTCAGAATCCCGGCATCCAGGAGCTCGAGGGCAAAGGCGATAACCTGCGGCGTTGAGTAGGAGTCCAACCCTAAGTCCATAGAAATTGGGAGTATCTCGTAGGTGAAGTCCAGCTCCTGGAAGGCGGCCATGTGATAGGTGTCTTTTCCGTAGCACTTATAGGAAAATCTTCGCCGGTTCGGCCACTGAATGAGATTGTGGCATGCCTTCGGGCAGTTCCAGCAACCTGTCCAGCGGTTCATGTGGTCGTACTTGAGGTTCCGCCATCTCTCTTCGAGAGAAGCACTCCAGAAGTTCTTTCGTCGTACACGGGCATTGCCCCAGGAGAAATTGTTGTGATGGAAGCTGTCATCTTCATCGGTGGCCATCCAGTCCCCGATATTCGGGTTCGCATCAAGCTCCTTCCTCAGGCGTGAGCACATCTCCCAGGCTTCAGCGGGGTGGGCGAGATTCACGTCTTTTGTTCCCCGGATGGCAATCGCCTTCAGCTTCTTGGCCCCCATGACCGGGCCTGGCCCTCGAGCGGCGCTCGAGTTGCCGCAATCGATCGAAGCCATAATGACCCTATGCTCCCCGGCCGGACCAATGGCAGCCACCCAGGCCCTTTTATCGTTCAACTCCTCCTTGATCAAGCGCTGAGTGTCAACCATGCCTCTTCCGCGAAGATGCCTGGCATCACGGATCTCAACTTTGTCGTTGTGTATCGCTAGGTAGACCAGGTCGGGCGCCTCGCCCCGAATGACTATTCTGTCATAACCGGCCATTTTCATTTCCGGCCCGAAAAATCCGCCCATCAGTGAATGCCCCATCAATCCGTTCACCGGGGCAATGGTATTGACCGACACGCGGTTTGCGCCGGGAACGCATGTGCCGTTCAGAAGACCGTTACCGAATATGAGCAGGTTGTCGGGAGACCATGGATCGGTGCCCGGAGGAACCCGATCAAATAGCAGCTTTGCGTCCATACCGTTCCCCCCGAGATACAATGCAGTATCTCTCGGATCGGTCTCTACCTTATCAATGCTTCCCTTTGACAAATCAACTTCCAATTGGAAGCCTGTTTCAGCGTACCTCATTTTTTTACCCCTCTAGGTCTCTTCGCAGCCTGATGTCTGGCTGCGCAGGTTGTTAATACTTCACGTGCTTCCACGGCACTTTCTAATGGCGCGCGGTCATTGAGCCATGCCCGCCTTTCTTTTCCTTTACTTCAATTTTCTTAGGTTCTCTTGCTGGAGGCGCTACAGGAGTCTCTGTGACTGGAAGCAACCAAATAATCTCTCTCAGCGAATCCTTAAGAATTTGCTCGGCAGTTTCTATATCCGGGGCTTCGATCTCCTTTACGTTACAGTAAACCCTGAAATACATGTCTTAACCTCCTCTAATCACTTACTACCCGTCCCGTAATTATTGTTCGTTGCAGGTTGCCCATATTTCTTGGGTCGGTTTCCACCTTCTCAATGCTTCCTCGGGATAAATCAATTTCTAAATTATACCCTGCCTCTGCGTACCTCATTTTTTAACCCCCCAGGCTTAGTAAGCCTTTAATAATGAATCAAAATACTTATTTGCCTTTTCCGCTTATTTTCTTATTATCCGTTTTTCCCCACAATAGAGTATCAATTCAGACTCTTCTGGAGCGCAGGCCAAGGTCATATTCAGGGTCTGCCCCATTTCAACGGCAAGAGCCGTAGGACGGGATTTGCTTACAATAATGGGCAGGCGGGCCCTGGCCGCCTTTTGCACCAGTTCGTAACTTATCCTGGAAGAGAGAATCACCATTACGGCATCTCTTAGATCTCCATCAAGTAAGAGTTTCCCGATGGCCTTGTCCAGGGCATTATGCCGGCCAACGTCCTCGGCAAAAGACAAGGTGTCAAGCCGGGAATCGAAAAGCATGGCGGCATGGGACCCTCGGGTCCTGTCGTAATAGGCCTGGTTTTCTGAAAGCTCGTCAATACACACAAAAATCTTATCAATGTCGATCTGGATGTTGTGTTCTGCCGGTATCAGGATCTGATACAGGTCCTTCACCATCTCTTTGCCGCAAATGCCACAGCTCGTCTGACTTATAAAGCCCCTTCGCTCAAGAATTTCAAGGACCTTTTCCCGTCTTTCGGGTTTGAGTCTGACATCCACGACATTCGGGTCAAGATCCCGGCAGAAACCTATTGTCGCGAAATCATTCGAGTTATCCGCAAGCCCTTCACCAAGGCAGAAACCCGCAGCATGGGGTATCTCTTCACCAGGCGTCCGCATAACAACAGAATAGGGCTTGTCATCAACACGGATTAAAAGGGGCTCCTCCTGAATCAGCTCATGATCGCCGTTCCGGCAGAGCCCTTTTTCACAACGGATAACTCCATAACTTTCCATTCGTTGATAAGAACTTCCTTTTTCATCTACATAAGTGTTTACAGGATCCCTATTCTACGGTGCCTCTTATGCGTCAGCCGTACGGATGGAGCACATGAGGGATTTCATGTCAGGATACCCCAGGATGCACTCCCTGCACTGGACATCGGTAAGCAGGTTGGCATTGGCCTCCCCGGACCAGCCGTGGGGCACAAAGACCACCCCTTCTGCGACCCTGTCGTCGACCGTTGCCTTCATCTTGACCTGTCCCCGGTTGGTCGTCACAACGACCTGATCCCCATCCGAAATGCGGTACTCTTTGGCAGTCTGTGGGCCGATCTCGGTCATAGGCTCGGGATAGGCCTCTTTCAACGCCTTGACGTTGCGATGTTGACTGTGGGTGTAGTAGTAGTTGCGGTTCCCTGTGGAGAGAATCAGCGGGTACTTGTCGATGAACTCCTTGGCAGCACTCATGGGGCTCCTTTCCGGTTCCTGATAGTCCGGAAGGGGACTGAAGCCCACCTTCTCCAGGGCCTCGCTGTATATCTCAATCTTGTGGGAAGGGGTACGGAACTGGCCCTCTGCAATGCCGTATTGCTTTTCCTGGTAAAAATCCCCTCCAGGCTTCTCATTCATGAGATAATCAAAGGGCAGACCAGAAGGGCTCAGCTCAAAGGTCACCAGTTCCTCCTCAGACTTCCAGGGGAACAGGTCCGCCATATCCAGACGCTTGCCCAATTCGGTGTAAAGCTTCCACTCGGACCAGCTCTCATGGAGAGGCTCGATACATTTTTTGCGCAACATCAAATAGGGCATGCAGTGACAGACATTGTAGGTGTAGGCCACGCCCCATTTCTCCAAGTGGGAACAGGCGGGCAGCACGTAATGGGCCTCCTTGCAGGTCTCGCTCATGAACATGTCATGGACCACCAGGAGGTCGAGCTTTCGAAAGGCCTCCCGAAAGGCATTGGTGTCCGGCATGGAAACCAGGGGATTGCCCCCCACCACCAGAAAGGCCTTCAGTTTATCGGGGATGCTCTCCGGTACGACCGTCACAACACCATAGGGGCTCTTGCGGCCCCAGACCTCAAAAAACAGAGGATACTGGTCCGCGCCCAGGGGCTCCCCTTCCACCTTCAATCCCACGTTGCCAAAGGCAAGGCGGGGGCTGATCACCCAACCGCCGGGCACATTGATGTTGCCCGTGATGACCTGAAGGATGGAAAAGGCACGGCTGTTCTGGGTGCCGTTGGCCGTCTGATCCTGGGTGCAGGTTCCCTGAAAGATGCTCGCCCCCTTTGTGCCGGCAAACATTCGGGCGAGTTTGCGGATGTCATCGGCCGACACCCATGTGATCTCCTCGGCCCATTCCGGGGTGTACTGCTGCACGTGGGGGACCAGTTTGTCAAAACCGAGGGTATTCTCCTCGATGAATGCCTCGTCATAGAGCTTCTCGTTGATGATGACATTCATCATGGCCAGGGCAAGGGCCCCATCCGTACCCGGTCGTATCTTGAGGTACATCTCTGCCTTGTCTGCCAGCGGGATGCGCCTGGCATCAATCACCACCAGCCTGGCCCCCTTGGCCAGGTTTTCCTCCATGGCCATCTTCAGGGGGAAATCAGAGGCATCCGGGTTGTGGCCCCAGAGGATGTACAGGTTGGTGTCCTTTTCTTCCACGGGGTACTTGCCGAAGGTGATCTGGCGGGTGCGGATGCGCATGCGGTAGCAGACACTCTCGACAGAGAAGAAATTGGGGGATCCAAAGGCGGCCTTGAACCGCTGGGTCAGGCCTGCCATCTCCAGGTTTTCCACCCCGATGGAGCCACAGAAAACACCCAGTATCTGGGGTCCGAATTCTTCCCTGAGCCGGTCCAGCTTCTCTGCTATCTCATCCAGGGCCTGGTCCCAGGAGACCGCCTCAAAACCGCCGTTCACCCGTTTCAGGGGTTGCTTGATGCGGTCGGGGCTGTAAATGTTTTCAAGGGCGTTTTCTCCCTTGGGGCAGAGCTTCCCCTTGTTGAGAGGATGGGATTCCAGGCCCTCGATCTTTACGGCCCTCCCGTCTTCCACCGTGACCCTGCACCCGCAGCTGTGATAGCAGAGCGTACAGTCCGTCAGTATCTCTTTTCTTTCTCCCATAACTGCATCTCCTTTCTTGTATTAGGTTTTTATCAATGGCGTTTACCGATGATCTCAAGGCATCGGGTGTTCTGCCCGGTCCGAAGGCCCAACGACCGTTGTTCATGTTTTTTGCACCTTATTGCAAACGATAATTAATCTCTTCGGAAATCCCTTTTAGTAACTCTGTTAACTCCGGGATGGAGGCCTTGGGCACCTGGCGCGTCAGACCAACAGCCCAGATGGCGGCTTGAAGATCCCTGCCGTTTGCCTTAATGGGTATGGCAAAGGCAACCATCCCCTCAATGTACTCTTCTCTGTCATAGGCGATGCCTTGTTTGCGAACTTCAAGAATCTCCTCTTTATAGACCGCCTTATCGATAATGGAGTAGGGTGTATATCTTTTGAGCTCGGTTCGAGCGAGGATCTCGTCGATTTCTTCATCAGACAGCTGTGAAAGCATCGCCTTAATGCCGGCGCCCGCCAAGATCGGCATCCGCATGCCGATTTCCGATGACAATTTAATCCCATAGGCCGAATCCACTTTATCGATAAGAATGACCTGGCCATCGGAACGAAGCCCTAAGAAGGCCGAAAGCTTGGTTTTCTCGTTGATCGTCTCCAAATAAGGATGTGCGGTCTGTATGAGCTCAGAGCGCTTCCCCGCCATGTTTCCAAGAATATAGAAGCGCGTGCCGAAGACAAATTTGCCGTCAGCTTGATTCTCTAGGACATTAAGGTCCATGAGGGTATGGACGATGTTGAACACCGTGCTCTTATTCAGGTCAAGCTTCCCGGATATGCCGCTGATGCCCATGGGTTCTTTCGATTGGGCAAGCAACTCCAGGATAGCAAAACACTTGTCTATGGCTGGCACTCTTTTGAATGCGGGGGGCATAATGGAATCCAAAGTTGTTCCTTATAGAAAACGCGTGTTCTTTATATGAAACAAAACCTGTAAATGTCAAGGGAAAAAAGCTGAAAAAGTAATGTGAAAAAGTCTGTAGGGCTAGGGGTGATAGGTGAGGTGATAAGAACTTCCTTTTCCGGGCTCAGACTACAAATAAATCTCAAAATATCAGATAGATAACACGGATTTTCCGATTTATCCGTCATTTTGAGACCTCTCACACACACACGATTTGGCATCCATGTATGTGTGTGAAGTGAGTCAAGGCAGGGTAAAAATCAATAAATTACTCCCCCCATTACGTCGAATCTTCAATACCGGTGAACTGGGCGGTCCCTCTCGCTTTTACCGCCGCATCATGCATGGGCAACCTTGTCCCGACAACGTTCAGGTCTTTTTCCATCCGTGGTCTCCCCTCCCTATGCGGCGACACTCATCACGGCTTCAATGATCTTCTTGTAACCCGTGCAGCGGCAAAGGTTGCCGGCCATTTTCTTCTTTATGATCTCTTCCGTGGGGTGCTCCTCTTCATCCAGTATGCCCTTGGCAGTCATGATCATGCCCGGTGTGCAAAACCCACATTGAAGCCCGCCCTTCTCCACAAAGGCGCTCTGAAGGGGATGCAGTTCAGCATCCTCACTCAAGCCCTCTATGGTGACAACCTCGTTGCCCACCGCATCCAGGGCCAGCATGAGGCACGACAGATGGGCCTCGCCATTTATAAGGACCGTGCAGGCCCCGCAGGCTCCAAGATCGCATCCCCGTTTTGTCCCCATGAGACCCAGATTGTCCCTGAGCACCTCAAGTAGGGTCTGATTGGGAGCAACCAACACCTCATACATATCACCATTAATATTCAGCTCAACACCCTGCTTCATGATTTTGACCTCCCCATCACTTCATTCATGCTGCATCGAAGAAGTACTCCCATCATCCTCCTCTTGTATGAGGGAGAATAGACAGAATTCTTGACCGGCTTGGCCTCTTTGGGGGCGAGACCGGATGCCTCTTCCACCACTTCCTCATTGAGATCCTTTCCCTTCAAAACACCTTCAATGTTTTTAGCCCTTAAGGGCTTCTTATCTACGGCCGTGAAGGAAGCCCTGTATGCCTTCCCCTCCGTGGACGCCCAAAAGGCATGGCCCACAATGGGAAAATCTATACTCTCGCGATTGGAGAACTTGATGTAGGTGGAAAATCCTTTCATGGCCTCCTCCGGGATGGTAACCTCTGTCAATATCTCCCCTTTTTTGAGGGCAAGCGGGGCCTTACCGTCCCCGGAGAAAAAGGTCTCTAGCGGCACCTCCCTTGCCTTCCCTTTACTCTCCAAAATCACCTGAGCATTTAAGACGAGAAGGGCGGGGGCCACATCACCGCAATAGCTGGAATAGCAGATCTCCTTCTTGTTGACCACGTGACAGATCTCTCCGCCCGCTTTGTAGCAGGTGGGCCTGGCGCTCCGCCACCATTGGGACTGGTTGAAGTACATGCACCTGTTCTGCTGACACAGGTTGCCTCCAAGGGTCCCCATGCTCTGGTGGTGATAGGACCCTACGGAAGAGGCGGCCTGGGCGAGGGCGGGCACTTTTTCTCTCATGAGTGGTGTGGAGTATATCTTTTTGAGGGTAGTGAGTGCCCCTATCCTTAAGGTGCCATTGTCCTGCTCTATGAAGTCCAGGCCAGATACCCTCTTTATGTTCACCACCACGGATGGCACTTCCACCCTGTGCTTCATGTTGACCAAAAGGTCCGTCCCGCCCGCCAAAACTTTGGCCGCTGGATCTTCATTCAGGATGGCGCAGGCCTCCTTAATGCTCTTCGGTTCCACGTA
>DAOVAK010000179.1 GCA_030671095.1 Deltaproteobacteria bacterium
TCTCAAAGTCTCAAAGATCAGACCACCGGCAAGGAGCAAAATAGATATCACCTTGAGGAGATTGGCATTGCCGGAGAATCGAGTATCCGACCAAAACTTGGTGGTTCAAAAGATTGTGCCAACACTTTTGAACGTTACTAACCAACTAGGAAGCCTCTGCGGCCACCGACCCGGGACCAGCCAGAGGCCTGAACATCTTCTTGCTTGCCCCACAGATGGGGCATTTCCAGTCATCTGGAAGGTCCTCAAACTGTGTGCCCTTCGGGATTTTGCCCTTCCTGTCCCCTTTGTCAGGATTGTAAATATAGCCGCAGTTCAATGTTTGACACTGCCACATCTCTTCGGGCTTCGCCATTTCATCTCCATTCTCAGTCTTAGACTAAACGCAATTTCTGACATAGCAAGTTACGGCTTCTCTCAATCTTCTGAACCCTCGGCGGGTGGCGTAAATGTGCGCTGACCCAGCTCCCTATCAAGCATGAAGAGGCCACCGTGCGCCTCACCGACCAGCTTGATTTTCTGAATGACTTCATTGGCGCTGTCCTCCTCCTCCACTTGCTCTGTAACGAACCACTGGAGAAAGATATTTGTGGCATGATCATGCTCCGCCAATGCCAGCTCTACCAGGTCGTTGATCAGACCCGTCACCTTTTGCTCATGCTCTAACACGGCTTCAAAGGTTGCAAGGGGGGAATCCCACTCTGTCGGGGGACCATCTATCGGCTTCAGCACCACGCGCCCTCCCCGCTCATTAATGAAATCATAAAATTTCATGCCGTGCATATCCTCTTCCTGGGCCTGTACCCGCATCCAGTTGGCAAATCCGCCCAAGGATAGGTCCTGAAAATATGCGGCCATGGACAGGTACAGGTAGGAAGAATAGAGTTCTGCATTGACTTGCCCGTTCAGGGCTTCCTGCATTCGTTCACTAAGCATCGCTATTATCCCTTCCAGAGTCCATGAAGGTTGCAGTATTCACGGGCGGTTACCCCTTTAGCCTTGATGTCAAATACCGCCTCGGGTGCATCTCCAGGCTTCAAGAATTCCCGGTAGGCCTTCCCGTCCACAATGACCTCAACCCATTCGATGTAGTGCTTTTCCTCCATGGGATGGGGCACACTACCCACTTTCACCTTTACGCCTTCTGCTCCCTCTTCTACCACAGGAACATGTTTTTCCTTGGCGGCATCCACGGTGTTTTCCACAAAAAGCTTCATGGGTTCACCGCAGCACACAAGCTCACCTTCGCCTCCATGAATGACTTCAACAATGTTTCCACATTTTTCGCACTTATAAATCTGTAGTCTCTCTGCCATTTTTAATCCTCCTTTTCTTTTTATACGTAATAAAGGCGGTCATGAATCGACCACGTCTCCGCTGCACGTTTGACCTAAACCAATTTGTTCACCGCATCCAGGACCGATCCGTAGTCAGGCTCCTCTGTCAACTCCTTGACAAGCTGAACATACTGAATGATCCCTTCTCGGTCCACCACAAAAACGGCCCTCGCGAGCAGCCGCAATTCCTTGATCAAAACCCCATAAGCCTTTCCGAAACCGGCTTCTCGATGATCAGAAAGGGTTTTGACTTTCTCCACACCGGCTGCACCGCACCACCGCTTCTGAGCAAAAGGCAGGTCCATGCTGATGGTGAGAATGACCACATCATCACCCAACTTTCCTGCCTCCTCATTAAATCTTCTGGTCTCCATATCACACACCGGGGTGTCAAGAGAAGGGACAGAAGAAACAATGCAGACTTTTCCACGAAATGAGGAAAGCTTCACCGGGGAAAGATCATTGTCAAGAACCTCAAATTCCGGAGCCACATCTCCTGCTTTTCGTTCCTCCCCAACCAGGGTCAGGGAATTCCCCATCATCGTTATCACGTCCGGTCGCTCTTCCATTTTGCTATCCTCCCACTTCTATCTCAAAGACGTCTGCAACTTCAAGGGGTTGGCACTGATCTATTCGCCCATCTCTTTCATCTTTTCCGCAAGGGAAGATTTCCCCTCTTTCATGCAGGTGGGGCACAACCCGAAGAACTCCAAGCTATGCCCGGCTATTCTATACTCGGTGGCTTTAACCAGTGACTTTGCCAGATCATCTAAGGTGTGATCAGGCTGATCAACAGGGACATCATCGATTCTCCCGCAATTCATACAGGTGATGTGATAATGGTCGTTGGTGTTACTATCGAAACGCATCTGAGAATATCCGGGATCAATCTTCCTAATATGACCCGTCTTTGATAGCACGTCCAGGTTTCGATAGACAGTCCCCATACTGATGCGGGGGATTCTCTTCCTGACCCTCTCATACACTTCATCGGCTGTTGGATGGGAATGGACCTTCTTGACTTCCTCCAGAATGATCTGCCGCTGGTTGGTCATTCTGTATTTCTGGTTGGATGCCAAAAAATCCTCCTTTTGCCTATCTTGATTAAGCACCGAAAAGGCTATCTTCCCAGCTTTTGAAGCTCTTCTACAAGGACCTCCAGGCGAGGCCTTAAATTGATATCGTGCACGTCAATATATCGAATGATCCCTCTCTTATCGATGACAAAGACCGCCCTCTCTGTTACACCATCGGAGCGCAGTACCCCGTACTTTTTTGCTACAGCCCCATGGGGCCAGAAATCCGATAACACAGGAAACCATAACTTTCCCATTTGCTGGGTCCATGCATACAGGGTTGGGATATTATCCACCGTTATTCCGAGAAGTGTGGCATCATTTTTCTCAAAAAAGTCTTTTGCAATATTATATCCAGGCCACTGATCGGAACAGACAGGCGTCCAGGCTGCAGGGACAAAAGAAAGCACCACATGCTTATTGCCTCGATATTGGCTGAGGGAAATCTGGCCTCCAGAAACTGCAGGAAGCGTGAAATCAGGAGCAGGACCGCCCACCTTCACCTTCAAATGACTATCGGTCGGCTTAAGCTGCCCTGGATTGTAGATATTTTCCTTGTATGCTTCGGAGCGGCCCAAAACATTTGAGGTTGATACCTGGAATGTAATCAGACCAATGACCCCGAGGAAAAAGAAAACCTTTTTCATTTTGCTCCTCCTGCCTCCAGACCGGACAGTTGAGTCATCTGCTTCAAAAATTGTTTCGGCTCCTCAATGCCACCAAGCTTGGAATAGATGACCTTATGGGATCCATCGTCATTGATTCTGATAGCGATGAAATAAGGCGTCCTTGTTTCCCCGAAGCACTTGTGGAGAGAAAAATCCTCATCTGGCAGAAGGGGAAACGGCACTTTGTATTTGTCCCTGAAAACCTCCACCTCAAAAGCAGAATTTCCAGCCCCAATTCCGACGAGCTTCATTTTTCCCCTCAATGCCTCGTTGTTCTCAATGGCCTTGTACAGTTCGTTGATCTTCGGTGCCTCTCTCTGGCAGTAAGGGCAATACATACTGAAGATCTCTATGATTACCACTTTGGCTTTAACCTGGGGTATCTGGAAAGCGCCTTTGCCGGTTACGCCTAGATAACGTTGGTCATCAGGATTATCGGGGACCCTTAGGTTGGCATCAGGGAGCTGAGCGCCCTCAACGGGCGGGGCGCTGGCGGCAATGGCCGAAGCGCTGAATAGGAACAAAGAAAGAGTGATGAGTGTAAAAGAGAAGTATATGTGTCTTGACAGCTTCCTCATAGCGATCCTTCCTTTACCCGTTCAGCTGGCGATCTCTATGCTCTTGGCCAGATTTCCCGCTTATTCCACCCTAAAAAAGGCGCTTGCTTTGGCACTGCACACGGGGCATTTGTCTGGGGCTTCATTCTCACAGGTATAGCCACAGACAGAGCAGACATAGTAGTCAACTTCCTTTAGGTTATCCAAGTTATCCAGGGCATGCTGGTACAGAGCGGCATGGACTTTCTCAACCTCGTTGGCGAAGTTGAAGGTCAACTCCGCGGCCTTGAGCTTTTCCTCTTGAGCGTGCCCGATCATTTTAGGATACATTTCTTTGAATTCATGGGTTTCTCCGGCAATGGCCTCTTTCAGGTTATCTGCGGTACCTTTGACGCCAGCCAAAGTCCGAAGATGGTTATGGGCGTGGACAGTCTCTGCCTCAGCAGCTGCCCTGAAGAGTTTGGCCACCTGCGGATAGCCCTCTTTGTCCGCCTGCTTGGCGAAAGCGAGGTACTTTCGATTGGCCTGTGATTCCCCTGCAAACGCGGCCAACAAGTCCTTTTCCGATTGCGTTCCTTTTACATCTGCCATTTCTTACCTCCTTCAGTTTATGTTTCAAGTTTGGTGAGAATTTTCTCGTTTATCTTGTCAGGCGTTTTCAAATCGCCCGAATTTAATTATCAATAGGCAGTCCTAGCCAGAGAATCCTCCACGTAGGGGAGCCCTGCGACGGAATCTCGGCAGGCTTGCCTCTGTGTTTCAGAAAGATCAGGAGAACCGGGATTGGCGGTCCCTGTTATCCCGCTAGGTTTGTGCGGAATTGAGAAAATCATCGTTGCTGTCATTCAAAGAAAAGTGGGAATTGTTCGTTATCAGGAATGGTTACTGATAGCATTATTAGTAATTGCCGGGTCTGCCCTTGTCAAGTGCTAAATCGGGATTTTCGTAACATTTTAGCCCTTTCAAACAGCCTGCAAAAACTCTTGATGGGCTGAGCGGGGTTCTCTGGAGGGGCCAGGGGCTTTTCAAACGCCTAAAGTATTACGAATTTTCTTTCTTTTCTTCGGGAGACTTGGCCCACCAGCGGAAAAACCTATTGAATTCAGGATATTAGGGGCAAGAAAAAGTTCCAGGAAGGGGAGTGGGGTGGGGTGGGGATGGTCATTTCATCATTCTAATCTGGACGGATCAAGCTGTATACCCTCACCTTTTCCTTCACATTCTTGAAGCGTTTGGGACCCCGGTCATGCAGAGTGATCTCCTTCTTGATCCGCTCTGCCGTCTCTGGCCCGACAAGGATGTCCCCATCCGTAGCGGAAGCCGCAATCCGTGCCGCCAGATTCGTTACAGGTCCTGTGGCGGTAAAAGTCATCCTTGTACCGGCTGCTCCGTGAAACCGGGTCATACCTACGGAGGCCATCCCGGAGTTGATCCCCATGTTCACGTCGATGGGTTGAAAGCGGCCTTTCAGTTCATCATTGATCTCTATCGTTCTGTTCCTGATCTCTAGGGCTGATCTTGAGGCGTCTAAGGCGTTTTCCTCGGGAGTGCCCTGGAAGATCACCATCAGGCCATCTCCAGCCGTCTCGTTAATGTCTCCCTCATGAGCGTAGATCACATCCAAAAAAGAGGAGAAGTATTTCTCAATGATGAAGTTCACTTTCTCTTGTGTCAGGGATTCACTGATCTTCGTGTAGCCAGCCACATCCAAAAACAGGACAGAAACATCCACATCCCTTTTCTCCAGGGAAGGAGCGGATGGATCCTTCTCCACGATCCGCTGCACAGTCTCCGGGACAAATGGCCGGAGATGTGTGAGGATTTGATCCATGTTAAGCTTTTCCTGTGCCATCCTCCAGTGGTTGCGGGTGTTAACGATGGCGTTGGTGGCAAGATCCGCCAGGTCTTTTAGCAGCGTTATGTCCAACTCGTTAAAAGAGTGCCCTTCCTTTGCAATGACGTCCAGTACCGCAAGTGGTTTTTTCCCATCATGTATGGGCAGCGCGACCTCACAGACGGGCTTTTCAGATCCATCCGTCGTGTCGTCGTCACGGTAAGAGCACTGATAGGCAAGCGGCTGGTCGAGGACGCCCTCAATGGTTTTGCGGCCCCGTTTGCAGAGCTGACAATTGATTCGATTTTTGTACACCGCACAGTGCAGAGGCCGCGTATAATGCAGCGCCTCCTGGTCGAACATCAACAGGCACGCCTCCCGTGAACTGGGAACAGTCACTTTGGCTTCATCACGGATCATTTCCAGGATATCTCCGATGTCTAGGGATGATGTGACCTTTTGCGCAACCCGAGACAGATTTTCAAAACTTTCCTTGTACATGATGTATTACCCCTCGTGGATGACCTGCAGGATATTAAGACCATCAATTATTCCATGTCCTTGACGGCCTGAACCAACTCAAACCCTGCCTGATAGGCCTCTTCCAAATATTCTGGATGTTTTAACACATCTCCCTCAAAATCTAAACCTCTGTACAGAAGTGATCTCCAGAGCTCTGTATCAAACGTTTCGAAGAAGTAGCGGATGGTGAGACGGACGCCGTCAAATAGTTTTTTC
>DAOVAK010000334.1 GCA_030671095.1 Deltaproteobacteria bacterium
TGGATGCTGGGCTGGACTTTGAGGCGCTGAGGGAGGCCCTTGGTACCCTTCCCCTCGATGGGTACAGCCTCGAGATGAAGCGGGAAGAGCGTGGGGGTCTTTCTGGCACCCTGTTCCTGGTCAGGGTGGAAAAGGAAAGGCAGGAACACCGAGGACTGAAAGATATCGCTAAAATCATCCAGGCAGGCGGACTCAGCAAGGAGGTGCAAAATAGGAGTATCCAGATATTTGAATCCATCGCCCAGGAGGAGGGTAAGATTCACAATCGCCCACCTGATGAAGTGCGTTTCCACGAGGTGGGTGCCGTGGACTCCATCGTGGATATTGTGGGGAGCGTCTTCGGCATTGAATACCTTGCCATAGCCTCAATTTCTGCCTCTTCACTGCCCCTTGGCTCCGGGTTTGTGCAAACGCAACATGGTCGAATACCGGTTCCAGCACCCGCCACCATTGCCCTGTTGAAGGGGATACCGGTTTATGATTCCGGGCTCGAGCATGAGCTGGTGACGCCGACAGGGGCCGCCCTTGTAAAGGGACTCTCCAGTTCCTTTGGGTCTATGCCCTCCATGACCGTCGAAAGGGTGGGTTATGGCGCAGGCAGCCGTCATCTGCCTGACAGGCCAAACTTGCTGCGCATAATCATAGGCCGTGATCAAACAGAACAACAGGTTGAGACCGTCGTCACTCTGGAGGCAAACCTGGATGACACCAATCCAGAATGGCTTGGCTTTCTGATGGGTCGCTTGTTCAAGGCGGATGCCCTTGATGTGGCCTTCTGTCCCATTCAGATGAAGAAAAACCGGCCAGGCATCCTTATCCAGGTGATAGGTAAACCAGAGCAAAGGGATACCCTCATGGATATCCTTTTCAGGGAAAGCACCACCCTCGGAATCCGCTTCCATTATAGTCAGAGAAAAGTCCTCCAAAGATCAGAGGTGGAGGTGGACAGCCCATGGGGAAAAATGAGGGTGAAAGAGGTTTTGCGCCCCGATGGCAGCGCCTATTTCCTACCCGAATATGAGGCCTGCCGAGAGATTGCGGAAGAAAGAAAGATCCCCATACGGGAGGTTTATGACTGGGTTGCCTCCTTAAATAAAACCTAAAACGTTAAAGTGACTAAAGTGACCTGCCCGCCAATGCCTCATTGCTTAGAATACTGAAGGGACTTAAAGCGGCTGGATGTGAACAAAATAGGGCGTTACTCAAGAACGGCTATGGCAGGCGGGGCTAAAGTGAAGGTGCTTAATAACATGCCCCATGGCTAATCCGCCCATCTTCAAAGCGGCCTGATGCGAGAGCAGGCATGGCTAAAAACTTTAGGCATTTTAGGCACTTTAGACACTTTAGGCACTTAGCCAACGGACGCTAATACCTGCTTGATGTCTGAACCCCAATCTGATACTTTGACTTTTAGGGACGCCTTCAGAAAAGCCGATTTTTCGGAAAAATCGGCCCTCTGCTTCGCCTCCTGGTTTGGCGCTGGTCTGATGCCTGTTGCGCCTGGCACATTTGGGACTTTGACGGCCTTGCCACTGGTCCTTGTCCTGAACCACTTGGGGGAGCTATATGAGGCCCTGGCCCTGCTCTTTCTTGTTCCATTGGCTATCTGGTCCTCAAGTCTCAGCGAGAGATGCCTTGGACGAAATGATCCTCCAGAGGTGGTTGTCGATGAAGTGGCAGGGTTTTTGCTGACCCTTTTTCTCTTGCCGTTATCCTGGCTGACACTCTGTTTGGGATTTGTCCTGTTTCGATTTTTCGATATAGCAAAGCCATTCCCCATCAGGTGGTTTGAAAAGAAGTTAAGGGGTGGAACCGGGGTCGTCTTGGATGATCTAATGGCCGGGGTTTATGCAAATCTCAGTCTAAGAGTCGTCATCCTTCTTTCTGCAGCGTGACTAGGGGCTTCGAACGCTTGGAGAACTCAGTCGGGCACGGGGAAGTTAGAATGCCGCTGCTGGATCCTGGATGCTTGATGCTAGATAGATTTAGGGATCTCTTTAGTTCATTACCTATTCATCCGGTATCCAGAATCCAGTATCAAGTATCTTCTTTGACGTATGCAAGGTGAGATCATAACCATTGGTAACGAACTTATCTCCGGCAGAATCCTGGATCTGAATGCCTGGTATGCCGCCGGGAGGATCACGGCCTCAGGACTCCGAGTCACACGGATTACCACCGTGGGGGATGATGAAGAGAGGCTTTCAAAGGTCTTAAAAAGGGCCGTGGAACAGTCGTTTTTTGTAATCGCAACGGGCGGTTTGGGGTCCACTGAAGATGACGTGACCAACGAAATTGTAGCCGAAACCCTTGATAGACCTCTCTGTCTCAATGAGGAGATGTTCCGACTGATCAAAAGCTATGTGGCCAGGAGAGGTATAGAGATGTCTTCCTCTCTTGAGAAGATGGCGTGGATGCCGCAGGGTTCTAAGATGATCGACCCGCAGGGGATGGCCTGCGGTTTCTCGCTCTTGGAAGACAAGGCCCACCTCTATTTTCTCCCGGGCGTGCCAGATCAAATGCGTTACCTCATGGACAAATTTGTCCTCCCCGAGATCCTGCTCCATTACAAGACGCTCCCCGTGCTGAGACAGAGAATCTTAAAGCTCTATGGTCTCACCGAACCAAAGATCGCAGAGCTTTTAAAGGACCTTCCGGGGAAGAGGGAGAACGTCATTTTGGGGTTTTATCCTCAATTCCCGGAAAACCACATTACCATCAGCCTGCGGGGCCACGATGAGCCCACCGTCATGGGCGAATTGGACAGGGTGGAAAAAGAGATCAGAAATCTGGTAGGGTCCTATATATTTGCCACTGGAAATCAGAGGATTGAGGACGTATTGGGTGAGACGCTTCGTGAACGGGAGCAGAGCATCTCCGTGGCAGAATCATGCACGGGCGGCCTCATCGGAAACCTGCTGACCAATTCTCCGGGCAGCTCCGCCTACTTTCTTGGGGGCGTCGTCGTCTATAGCAACCAATCCAAAGTGGACCTGCTAGATGTGTCTCAACAGACGCTTGAGAAGTTTGGGGCGGTGAGTGACCAGACCGTTCGGGAAATGGCCGAGGGCGTCAGAAAACGCCTGAACACAGATATCGGGTTGTCCGTATCTGGAATTGCAGGACCCGATGGGGGCACGAAAGAAAAGCCCGTGGGCACAGTCCATATTGGCCTTGCTGTGGAGAAGGAGATTTTTTCGGGAAAGTATCGATTTTGGGGCACGAGAGAGCAGATCAAGTTGACTACCTCCATGATGGCCCTGGATTGGGTGAGAAGATACCTTAATGAAGATTCGTTCCTTCCTAGCTTTTGAGCTGCCGTTGGAGATCAAGAACATCGTCGCCCGAGTTTCCGGAGAGCTCCGCCAATCCACTTTGAATGCGAGATGGGTAAAGGTGGACAACATGCATCTCACAGTGGTCTTTATGGGCAATATCGAAACGGGAGATATTCCCGCGATCGCACAGGGTGTGAAAGAAGTCTGTCAAACATACGGCCCTTTTGATCTGTCTTTAAAGGGGATCGGCTGCTTTCCTAACAGGCGCAATCCAAGGGTCCTTTGGCTAGGGCTAGATGGAGATCTGGAGCCCATGTCAGACTTCAGGGATGCACTTCAAGGGCACCTTACAGGCTTTGGGATAAAGGAGGAGAAGAGAAAGTTCAAACCCCATCTGACCTTTGGGAGATTTCGGAAGCCCAAGAAAATGGATTTTAGGGAGGAACAGCTCCTGTCAAAGTATGAGGATATATCCAGTTCTGTTTGCTCATTGAAAGAACTGATCTTGTTCAAAAGTGACTTGAAACCGACCGGCGCAGTCTACACGAAAGTGGAAGCTTGGCCTTTGACTGGGAATAATTAATAACTATTAACGGATAACTGATAATTAGAGGGGGGTATAGGCATGGCAGAACGTATGGATAGGGAGAGAGCCGTGGAACAGGCCATCTCCCAGATTGAGAGGCAGTTTGGTCGGGGCTCCATCATGAAGATGAGCGAGGAGAGGGTGATAGATCTACCCGCCATCTCCACCGGCTCACTTGCCTTGGATCTGGCCCTCGGGATCGGTGGTGTCCCCAAGGGAAGGGTGGTGGAAATATACGGACCCGAGGCCTCAGGCAAGACCACCCTGGCCCTTCATGTGGCGGCCGAAGCCCAGGCCAAGGGAGGCATGGTCGCCTTCGTCGACGCTGAGCATGCCCTGGATGTGGGTTACGCCAGGAAATTAGGGGTGGATGTGGACAGCCTTCTGGTCTCACAGCCGGATACGGGTGAGCAGGCCCTGGATATTACGGAAATCCTG
>DAOVAK010000550.1 GCA_030671095.1 Deltaproteobacteria bacterium
TGACAACGGACAAAAAGAAAATGGGGATTATCTAGATAACCCCCATTCATAACCCGCCAATAATCGCGGCAGGTGATCATTTTTCTGATTCCAAACTATTCCTAATCTTCTCTATCTCCTGGGCAATTGCACTCTCCACAATGGCAGGCAATCGTTCCTCTACCAGACGGATCACCACTGCCTCGACCTGAGCACTGACGAGCGCTGTCAACTCCTCGACTGCAGCCGCGGACAGTTCCTCCACCGCAGCCTCCTCGCTTATATCCTCTAACTCCGCTTCAAGGTCTGTACCGATATCGTCGGTAACTTCTTCCCCGGCAACCATGGCTGACACCCCATTAACGGCTTGTTCACTCACATCCCCTGATTCTGTCTCAAGATCGGCAAAAAGATCTTCAGAAAGATCCTCCTCTGAAACAGGGCTGACCTCGGCACTGACAGGCTCCTCGCTCGCATCCTCCAGCTCTGTCTCAAGATCGGCAAAAAGATCTTCAGAAAGATCCTCCTCTGAAACAGGGGTTGGTTGTTGGGCGGAAGCTACCTCAACATCTTCTCCGCCGGTTCCGGAGGCTTCCCCCAAAAGCTGAGCCACTTCACTCTCGTGTGAAGCGAAGAGCTCAGCAAGAGCTTCATCAGTTACCAAGTCCTCTTCTAAAAGTGCATCATCTCCGGCCGCTGCAGCGGTATCGGCTGTCCCTTCTTGTGCTGTAGACGTTTCCTCTACCACAGTTTCGGCAGCGGCAGCAGATTCCTCCCCACCCTCCATAGATTCAAGGGTTGTATCTAAGTCGGGCTCATCCTCACCAAATTCAACTTCCAGGTCCAACTCTCCCAGAGCAATTTCGTTTTCGTCATCCACATCATCCTGGCTAGAGGACGGATCATCTGAGGCTGGGTCTTCTGCCTCGACAGGATCAACCAAATCAATGATGTCGTCGTCAAGATCATCCAGCTGGAGATCAAAGTCTTCTCCACCTGTCTCCTGAGCTTCCTTGTCCTCGAACTTTAGGTCGTCTGAATTGTGATCCATGGCTGAAATTTCCAAGTTAGTTAGAGAACTTAGAGAGTTATGAAACCGCCCTACGAATAGCACAACGTTTCAGACACTGTCAAGTGATTTTAGTTTGCAGATACCCGCCTGAAAACCCCATTTACAAACCACCATGCATTCGTTACACTCACAAAACCTTCGACCCCTGAGGTGTCAGCATCAAGGGGGCTCAGCAGTAATGGAGCTTCGATGATTTCAGAATGCGGATTTAAGATTTTAGATTGCGGGATATTATATGTTGCTCTTTTCAACCTTCTTGAATCTGAAATCGCCCTTGCTCCAGTTCTCCCTAGCCCATGACCTTGGTATTCAAGGACTCGAGCGAGTAATTGCCATGCGGGTTATCAGCCGCTACATCATTTTAGAACTCATCAAGATCATTGCTATCTGCCTGGGAGTCGTTATTGCCTTGTACCTGGTCATCGATTTCTTTGAACGGATAGATGATTTCCTGGAGGCGAAACTCCCCCTGTCCTTAGCGCTGCAATACTTCCTGCTGAAGCTCCCGCTCATCGTGCAACAGGGTATTCCCATGGGTGTTCTCATGGGTACTCTTATTAGCCTGGGTTTGATGGCTCGCAGCAATGAACTCCTGGCCTTGAAGGCCGCTGGCGTCAGCCCTGCTTTGGTTGTCGGACCAATATTGACTCTTGCTCTGCTGTTGAGTCTGGCGGATTTTACCCTTGCCGAATATGTGGTGCCGCTGACTAGCAGTCGCGCAAACTATATATGGAATGTCCAGGTCAGGAATCGACCGGCTCCAAGTAGCTTTTTTCAGGAGAAGATATGGTACAAAAGCGATCAAGCACTTTACAATATTCGCGTACTACACCCAAAGCGCAACGTATTAGAGGGGGTTACAATCCATATGTTTGATCGCTCCTTCCACGTGCTCAAACGAATAGATGCCAGGAGGGGTGAGTGGGATGGGCAGGCTTGGATATTTTCAGATGGGATATTCATCAACCGGACAGCGGATGGCGGCTATTCCATGGAGCGGTTTCAGCGCCGTCGCTTCCAGTTAAAAGAACGTCCGCAGGATTTTCAGCACCTCGAGAAAGCCCCTGAGGAGATGACCCTCGGTGAGCTTGGCCGCTATGTTACCAAAATAAAAAGCGAGGGATACGATGCTACCCGTTACCAGGTGGACTTCCACGCCAAAATCGCTTTTCCATTTACATCGTTGATTATGGCACTTCTGGGCATTGGTGTTGCTCTTTACCAAGGTAAACAAGGTGGAATTGCGGTGGGAGTTGCCGTAAGTGTTGCCCTGGCGTTCATCTATTTGCTCATTTTTCAGTTCGTTCTCCGTATTGGCTACACCGGCAACCTGCAACCACTGCTGGCCGCCTGGATACCCAATATTTTCTTCGGCATTGCCAGCATCTTTCTCTTTATGCATGCAAGGCACTAGCGCGGAGCATTGAGATGGGAAGTTACAGTAAAGTTGTTTTAATTGGACTCATTTCTGTGTTTTTGGTTTTTGGCTGTGCCAGCCACGAGATATCGAAACTTAACTCTGACAAAATAAAAACAATTACCGGGTGGCATCTTTGTCTTACTGATGAGATGGCGATATTCGAAAAAGCTTTGGATAGTGTAGAGTCAGGGAAAACAAAATCGAAGAAATCAGTGCTGCTACAATGTGACGTTAAATTACGCGATGATATAGCCTTCTATCTTACCACCAAACACAAAATCAATTTGGTAAAAGAATTAAAGCCAACAATTGGATTGATTCGCGCTGATGCTGAATGTCGATGGGAACAATATGTAACTCTCAACATTATCATTTATGATTGGGAACATAATCTTTTGGCTGAAATTGAAGTTAAGAATGGTGAAGATGTCATGGTAAA
>DAOVAK010000658.1 GCA_030671095.1 Deltaproteobacteria bacterium
GGATTCCCCCTTATTGGGGCTGGAGTTCCTGAGAAGGCCCAAGAGATGATGGAACATAATCTGGAGAAGGTAAAGGCTTTAGGGGCCAAAAAGGTGGTTTTTTCCTGTCCTTCCTGCCACCGAACCTGGAAGGAATATTATGATACGGACTTGGAGCTTTTCCATTCCACCCAACTTATTGAAAGGCTGATTGAGGATGGGGTCATCCCTTTGAGGGAAGTGAACACCACGGTTACCTACCACGACCCTTGCGATCTGGGTAGAAAGGGGGGTGTGTATGATGCGCCAAGGAAGATACTCAAGGCCATTCCTGGCATTACCCTGGTGGAACTGGAAAACAACCGTGCCCAGAGTGTGTGCTGTGGTGGCGGCGGTAATCTGGAGATGGCGGACTCGCGTCTCTCGGAAACCGTTGCCGGGAAAAAGATCGAGGAGATCCAGCGAACCGGTGCGAAAACCGTTGTGACCTCCTGCCAACAGTGCGTCCGCACTATCAAGGCCAGGGTCAGGAGGCAGAAGGTAGATCTCAATGTATTGGACATTACAGAATTACTACTCCAGGCAATGCCTCATGATTGATCTCCTTTCTTCCCTAAAGATCCCCCATAACTTGGATAGTATATATATTCCTGTTATCTATTAGTTGTTTGTTCTGTTGGTCTTGATTCACATTTTCTGACAAGGATGGAGGTTGAAAAAATAGGTAATCAAAAAGTATGGAGGGAGGTATCATGAAACTAGCTCCGGATGAGAAGGTTATGCTAGAAGGCAAGGGAGGTTTGGCACAACAAAAGGCAATGGAATTGCTGGTGGAGTACGCAGAAGGTCTGGGCGCCGAAAGGTTTGTAGATACCAATAACGTGGCCGTACTTACCGGCCTGTTTCCCTATCCAGAACTCATAAAAAAGCTTGTACCAACTCTTGACGCTGATGAAATAGCATCAAGGTTTTTCCTGAATAGCGATGAGCTCGTGGTGGTGGATAAAGTCAAGGCCTTTACCACAAGCCATATCTATAGAGACCAGGAATACCCAGAGGTCCAGCAAGGGGGCGAGTTCTTGTGTGAGGTCACAAAAAAAATGGAGCGTTACTGCAGACGGATAGGTATCACCAATCTTGCTACGTGCTCTCCCTACCAGTCGGGAAATGTTCCTGTCATGGGTGAGCACTGTGCCTGGACGGAGTCATCCGCCATACCCTTCTGCAATTCTGTACTTGGTGGCCGTACGAATATTGAGGGGTTGCACAGCGCTTTTGCCTCGGCAGTTACCGGCAAGACACCCCTGTGGGGAATGCACCTGGATGAGAATCGTTTGGGCAAAGTCATAGTCGATGTAGAGATTGATATGACCGGCATTGAGGAATGGAATCTGATGGGATACTACGTTGGTGGACAGATCGGATTGGACATCCCCATTTACACGAACATCAACAGGACTCCAGACTTGACCAGAATTATGGCGCTATGCGCTGCCGGAGCTGCTTCAGGAAGCACTGTTATGTTTCATATTGTAGGGCATACTCCCGAAGCACCCACTATTGAAATGGCCAGCGGAAACAGGAAGGACCTAAGGGTACTGAAATATGGGAAGGAGGAGCGCAGGGAAACCTATGAACAACTGAATCACTCCGTCAGAGATGATGTGGACATCGTGATATTGGGCTGTCCACATCATACCATTGAACGTATGGGCGCCATTGCCCGAATGTTGGAAGGCAAAAGCCTCCGCAGAGATGTCGACCTCTATGTTACCACCTGCCGTTCGGTTAAGGCCATTGCCGATCGTGACGGACTTACAGATGTGATCACCAAGGCTGGCGGATTGGTGCTCGAGGATACCTGTGGCGTCTTTTTTGATTTAGATACCTCAAAGGTTCTTGCCTCTGATTCCGCTAAAATGGTGCACTACATTCCTATGACAACAGGTGTGCAAAATACCCGGTTCGGTACTATGGAGGAGTGTATCCAGGCTGCAATTACTGGGAAATGGAAAGGAGAACTGCGATGAAAAAAGTAATCCTCAAGGGCAGAAAGGTGCATGGCGGATCACTAGAAGGCGAAGCCATCGTAACAAAGGGCGGATTCGCGGGGTTTGGCTCTTTCGACATTTATACTGGAAGAGTGGTTGAGCGCGGGCATGATTGGGAAGGCAAAGATATATCGGGGAAGATCTTGGTGTTTAAGACAGGAAAGGGTTCTTCAGCCTGGTCGATTGGGGCTCAAGCCTCACGTTTTACGGGCAAGAATCCAAAGGCGCTTATTGTCAAAGAGGGTAATCCCCAAATAGCCCTCGGTTCCGTGGTTATGCGCATACCGGCTATGGCTGATCTTGACCAGGACCCTATAGAGGTCATTTCCACTGGAGACTGGGTAAAGATAGATGCCGATAAAGGCTTTGTGGAAATAACAAAGAAGAGCTAGC
>DAOVAK010000721.1 GCA_030671095.1 Deltaproteobacteria bacterium
AGGTGGCTGATTATGCAGGCGGCCTCATCATACCAAAGAAACCGGCGAAGGAGCTAGGAGAAGACTTCAGGACAAATCCTGTTGGAACGGGCCCCTTCATCTTCAAGGAATATTTGCCAAAGGAGAAGGTAGTCACTGTACCGAACCAGAAATTCTACCGAGGCGCACCGAAGCTGGCAGGAGTTGAGGTTTTCTTCATGTCTGACCTGAGCAGCCGGAAGTTTGGTCTGCAGAGCAAGGAGCTTGACGTGATCGAAGGGCCGCCTTCGCAGCCCTGGGTGGAGGAAATGAAAAGGCTTCCAGGGGTTGAAGTAGACATCTTTGGCCCTGGCGAGGCCGGAGTGCTCCACTTCAATTTGACCAAGAAGCCGTTTGACGACATCAGGGTGCGACGCGCTATAGCTTACGCCCTCTCGCGTGATGAGGTAGTGACCACCATTGGCAAAGCCATCGCTGAACCGGTATATTCTGAGATTCCGAATCCTCAGCCAGGATGGATAACGCTCGAGCAAGCCAAACTACGTGGCCTCCAGGATGGGAAGGACTATCTCTATGAATACGATCGCGGGAAGGCAGGAAAGCTTCTGGCAGAGGCCGGTTTTCCGAATGGCCTCAAGACGGAATTTTACATGACGGAGCGGGGAGAGTATCAGGTTCCAATACAGAACATCGTGGCACAGCTCAGGGAGTCCGGGATCAATGCCAAGCTGATTGTGGTCGATCATTCCACCTATCACCACAACATCCGGGCAGATATGAACACAATCGTTCTCTATAACAGCTGGAGGCCAACCGCCGATGTGCGTCTCACCTATTTTACCCATTCAGATGCAATCGTTGTAACCGGCAAGAAACCCAATACCAACTTCTCCCATATCGGGGCAGCAGACGCTGACGGGGATGGAAAGGTCGACAGTGTAGATTACCTTATCGAAGTGGCACGTGACATGCTGGACGCTCAGGGACAGAGGGCGCTTTGGCAGGAAGCACAGTTCAAGCTCCTCGACTGGTGCACCGCTTATCCGCTTTTTATCAAGAGATTCACCTTTGCCAGACGAAACTATGTGGACTGGGGGTATGACTTGAAGTCGACCCTGATCCTCTCTCCGCAGATCAACGAGCTGACTATGATAACTAAATAGAACCAGTATACCTCAAAAGGGAGGCACGGACTTGCAGCAAAACCCGTGCCTCTTCTGTTCACTGAACCAGAAGGAATGGTCGATGATTGCTTACACAATTAGGCGACTCCTGGTCGCAGTACCAACCCTTTTCATAGTGCTGACGATTACATTCGTACTTGTACGGATTGCGCCGGGGGACCCGGCGGAGGTGAGGCTCGGCGACTACGCTTCCAAAGAGGCGGTGGAGGCTCTACGCAAGGAAATGGGCCTCGATAAATCCATGTGGGCTCAATACCTTGGAACCTTGAAAGGATTGCTCCGGGGGGATTTTGGTAGGTCTATGATTAATGGGAGGCCGATCTCTGCGGACCTAAAGCGCAGTCTTCCATACACCTTAGAGCTCACCCTGGTGGGGATTATCTTTGGTGTAATATTCGGGATACCTACGGGAGTATACACCGCGTTAAAGCGT
Organism: Deltaproteobacteria bacterium; assembly: GCA_030671095.1. The sequence goes on from DAOVAK010000721.1 coordinate 1,597, forward strand.
AACACCCTCGCCGATTACATTGGGAGAACTTTGTCGCTTGGCGGGCTGTCTTTTCCGACATTCTACCTGGGGATACTGTTGATGCTTGCATTTGCAATCAAAGTACCTCTTTTCCCAGTCGTAGGTGGTGGGGACATCCATAATCTTGCGGATAATCTCTACCACCTCGTTCTCCCAGGGCTTACTTTAGGATTAATTATGACCGCTTATGTTACACGAATGGCACGCTCTTCGGTGTTAAACACCCTCAACGAAGACTACGTGAGGACGGCCAGGGCAAAGGGGCTAACAGAGCGAAAAGTGGTCTACAAACATTTGCTGAGAAACTCGCTGCTTGCGATTACCGCCCTTATCGGGGTGTATGCGATTGTGCTTATCGGTGGCTCGGTCATGGTGGAGATCGTCTTCTCCCGTCCCGGTTTAGGGAAGATGATGATTGGGGCATTGAAACAGCGCGATTACACAACCTTGCAGGCTGTGATGATAATCTTCGCTAGCCTTGTAG
>DAOVAK010000183.1 GCA_030671095.1 Deltaproteobacteria bacterium
AGCCATGAAATCGATTTACATCTTTTTGCTTGCTTTCATTGTGGGGATGACACTAGCGTGCTCGAGCCCCCAAGATAGGGCCTATCAGGCACAAGAAAAGGTTCACAAGGAAAGACTCGAACTGGTGGAAAAATACCAAAAATGCATGAAAAAAGCTGGTGATGACGAAGAAAAGAAAAAAGCTTGCGACCAATATCTGAAGGCAGCTGAGGCCCTCAAATAATTCACTTGAAGGCTTTTGAGCGCTCACACCGATGCCGGTGTTTGATCCCCCATTTTTCATGGGTTCATAGTATTATCCGAGTGAAATTTAGATACTGATAATGCTTTCTTACGGATAACGCGGTTACCATCTAAAAGCAGGAGTGCAAGGAGCTTTAATTCAGAAGTTTTAGGTGGCGGCTATCTTCGATTTAACAGGGCCCACGGCTACCAGGTAAAGGAGCCTCGACCCTTCATTGAGACCGAGCCGTTCAGCGGCTTCTCCATCATAGAGGGCGCCGATACCACAACAGCCCATTCCCATGGCCGTTGCGGCCATATAGAGCCTCTGTCCCATTCTCCCCGCCGTCAACATGGCATAGCGGTATCCACGGGCGCCCCATGTCCGATCCATTAAATCCAGATTCGTTAGAAATAGAAAATGCGTGGCCGCGTTGGCAAGCCACTGCTGATCAAGGCAGATATGGGCCATGCTCTCTATGAAATCACCAGATGTGACCAGACCGAGGGACGTCTTTGTGGTGTCCAGGAGATAGAAACCCGGCTCCATGCCCTCCACATCACCCGCAAGTAGCCCGATAGCCAATGGCCGGTGGTATTCTGCACCCTCTGATGAATGCGTCAAATCCTCACTGCATATTGAACCGATTAATGCCCCCATATGGTCTTTACTTAAAGGCTGCTCCACAAAATTGCGCCGGGAACGACGTTGTAATAGGGCCTCCGAGTAATTCATGACCTCTGGCCAGGCGGAAGGAATAGGCGCCCTTGTCCACGTCTCAGGAACGACGCCTAATTCATGGAGCATTTCCGATCCCCGCCCTGCCTCTGGAACCTGAGATGCACTCGCCTGATGAAATTCCCGAACGGCTGGGTAGTCAATTTCTTTTGCAGCCACCAGACTCGCACTTCTCATCTCCCCGGGGAGTTCGGCAATCTCCTCCACTGTGGCGTTATCCATAGTATCATTCCCCAAAACATGGACCAGAGCCAGGCAGACCTCCTTTGTCTCATCAAGCCCCAACAATTGATTCACTCCACCGTCATCAAACTCATAGGAAAGGTGGGCGGGGAGTCGGAGGGCCTTAAGGGCCAGCACCAGGTTCTCCACAAGATGCCCCGTATCCAGGAGGTGGTACCGATAGGAACGATCACGATATTTCCAGGCACTCCTGAAAAAAATGGCCGTCAGGAAAAAAGTGAGGCGCGGAACCCTTTTATCCGGTGTTTGAGTGAAACGGACAACGTGAGGGGTGATGTCCTGTGCGCGAATGGGATAGAGGCAGTGCCGGTGGATGGCGAAATGATAAAGGCCATCATCCAGGCCACGCACGGAATGGGTGGCCATATAGAGTTCAGTGGGATAGAGGGCACCGGCTGAGGCCACACTGCGGAAATAGTAATCGCCACCCGCAGAACGCGCCTTTGCCGTGAGCGTATAGGCCAAGCGAAGCGTCAGAGATAGAGCCTCCGCATCCACCTCCTTGTCCGTCTGCCCCCTTTGTTCTGCTTTTAGGAGGGCGGAGAGATTTTCTTCCGGAAGGGATAGATCTGAAGGCGAAGAGAGAGGGGTAATCCCTGGATAGTCCTTAAAGACGCTGGGCTGATTTTGCCAGTCAAGATAGTGGGGCGTCATTTTGTCCCGCTGGTAACTGGTATGATCATGATATTGACGGGAGGATTTGATCATGACTCACTCCCACCTCCACCCCGCCCTCCCCCGTCTAAGGGAAGAGATTTCTGGGGTTCTTGGAAAGACTCCCACCCCCCTTTACTAAAGGGGGGCAGGGGGGATTTGACAACGGCCATTAAAAATCCCCCTCCATCCCCCTTTACAAAAGGGGGACCTTAAGGATCAAGTCTCATAACTGAGTTCAAGTACAAAGGCTGAGCCAAAGTAAAACATTTTTTGGACAAAAGTGACTTCAGAAGCATTCTAATCTTGAAATCTGTGATCTTGATAGGCAAATGTGATGGCGAGGCTCGAAATGGATACCAGGCTCAAGGATCAAAGAGGAGCGGAGGGATTCGGCAAAAGGCACCTAATCTTCTTCCACGATGATGGCTCCCGGTGCACACTCACTGGCAGCCTGACGGACTTTCTCTTCCAAGTGTTCCGGGACAACGTCCACCAAGACCTTTGAGACAAGTTGGTCTTCATCATATTCAAAGACTTCAGGGCAGACCTTGTTGCAATTGCGATCCCCCATACAAAGATCATAATCAATTTTTGTTTTCATAATGAATTCCAAGGCCCCAATCCCTTTCCCAGATTACGGGGAAGGAATTGGGGCCATTAAGCTGTTCCAAGTTAAGCGGCTTCGATATCGCGTCTGGCCGCCATGTCATACAGGACCCTCTCCCTGGCTTTATCGATGCCGAGGGCCTTTCTCTTCTTATCAATATGTTCAATCATCACATGGGCCATGTCATAGGGGTCAGCAACAAATCCCCATTTTCCAAACCCCAGTTCCTCTAGACCTTCAAACAGGAGCTTGTGGAATTTGGTCTCCTCGATAATGGGAAAGGTGACCCCAAAGACCGTGAAGACTCCAGAGGCTACAAAGTAATGACCAATGGAAATGGCCTTTTCACTCATCCACTCGGGGGCTGCACCCGCCACAGGAAGGTCAGCGATACTCTCCCCAAGTCCACCCACGCGCACCATCTCCGCGGCCGCAATCAGGATCCGGCTGTTATCCACGCAGGAACCCAAACCCAAAACAGGAGGCATGCCGACCGTCTCGCACACTTCTTTCAGGCCTGGGCCAGCGAGATGGGCAGCCTCAGGCATATAAAAACCTGCTTTAGCCAAAGAGATCTGGGCACATCCGGTCTGAAGCACCAGCACATCATTTCTGATCAATTCTTTGACCATCTCCACATGGACCCAGTCGTGTTTGACTCTCGGGTTGGTACAGCCAACCACGCCCGCAACCCCCCGGATCCTCCCGTTGATGATATTATCGTTCAAAGGCGTATAGGAAGCCCGAAAGGTCCCTCCCAGCATGTAATTGATGTATTCATGGGAAAAACCGTGGATGCCTATGCTCTTGAGGTTTGGAATATCGATGGGTACGTTGCGGTTCTTGAATCTCACGATGGCGTTTTGCACAATTTCATCGGTACACTTCCGGGGTGCATGCTCGTGGAATTCTATGTGTTCAACCCCTTCGATGTGACACCTGGGATTGGTGGTGAAGAGTCTGGTTCCATAGCACTCAGCCACTTTGCCCAGTCCCTGTTTGATGCATTGAACATCCACGCCCATGGCGTCCACAGCACCGGTGATCAGGATGGCTTCTGTGGACATGAAGTTGCCCGCATGGGGAACCCCATGTCGAGAGAGCATCTCTGCACCGGAACAACACATGCCAAGAAGGTTGATTCCGGTTGCGCCCGCGTCCTGAGCCGCCTTCACGAGAACCGGATCATTGACCGACTCAAGCATGGACTCAAACATATTGGGCTCATGGCCATGGATAATGACGTTGACCTGGTCTTCTTTCAGGCAACCCATGTCTACTTCTGTCCTGACAGGCGTGGGAGTGCCGAAAAGGATATCAGAAATTTCCGTAGCCACCATGGAACCTCCCCAACCATCGCCCAGGGCGGTTCGGCTGCACTGCTTGGTAATATTCTCATAGTGCTGATCCACACCCATGTGGGTCCGATGCATGAGTTCCATGATCTCCCGCATGGCCCCTCGGGGAACCACGCCATGCTTGCGCCATGTCTCAAGCGTCTTGGGGGGCACCCGTTGGGCAAAGGGGATTTCGCCCTCCACCTGTGTATACGTGCGCTCCAGTTCCCCATAGAGGTCTGTAGCGATGTCTTTTATTTCCCGGCCCTCCGTCTCGATGCCGATGGATTTGGCCACCTCTTCCAGTTTCAGGGGATCTTTGATGGTATAGTCCTTGATATTGCCATTGACCACTTCCCTGAACACTTCCAGCATGCTCATCCCATGGTCCGTATGGGCAGCTGCACCACTGGCCACCATGCGCGCAAAATTTCTGGCCATGATGGTGTCAATGGTGGCCCCGCAGACTCCCACCTTTGCGTAAGGGTCTTTGGGGTTTAATCGACACGGCCCCATGGAGCAGTGCTTACAACAGGCCGAATCAGCGCCAATCGGGCAGGCTTTCATGCTCGCAGCACGATCAAAGGCCGTTTCCACGCCGTCTTTCTTGGCCTTCTCCAGCATGCGCGCCGTGGCGTCACAGCTGGTCCAATCTTTGATATTGGGCTCCTTCTTAACTTTGACTACTTTTTTTTCCTTTTTCTCCTCTTCCATGTATTTTCCTCCATCGTGGAAAAATATTATTTCTGTTGTATCACATGCCCACAGATTCCATAATTGTCTGATTTGTCTGAACAAATATAGGAAAATATGGACCTAACGCTAGACTCTGTCCCCGGTTTTACCCTTCACGAGCGGATTATACGGCATATTGTGAAAAAGTTCTCAAGTGAAAAACAGGGGTTTTTCCTCCATGGAACCTATTATCTTGCACCCTCTGTGGTGGCAGCCCCTTCTATACTGCATTGGGCGAAATCGATCTCCTGGTCGCATCCTTTACAGATGTGCTTTTTATCGAATTCGTCTGAAAAAATCTCTATCTCTTTACCGCAGTTAGGGCATTTACACTCAAAGGACTTCAAATTCTTGTACGATTCAAAGCCTGGGCAGTGTTGTGGTGTCGTCATGCTAACCTCCTTAATTTATTATAATTTGTATTGTTTACCCGGCCAATTTCTTACCGATATCCTTACCGTAATCCTGGGCCATCGTGTTCCCGCCCCCCAACGAGGCGGATTTCAGCCTTAACGGCCCGCTCACCATCTCCATCTTAAAGATATTTTTCATTGTCTCGTAGATGCGGTCCGGCGCCTCTCCACTCCATCCAAACGCGCCGAAGGATCCGCCTATTTTCCCTTCCAGGTCCGCTTTTTCGGCCAGGAACAGCAATGTCTTCATCCCTTGCATCATCTCCCCATGGTAGGTGGCACATCCAAAGACATAGGCATCATACCCTGCAAGTTCCTCTTCCTTTTTGATTTGCGTGGAATTCACAACATTCGCCTCAGCATCACTCATACGAATCCCTTCGGCGATGAGATCGGCGATATCCTTTGTCTCGCCGGTCCGGGTCGTATACACGACAAGCGCTTTACCCATTCCTATCCTCCATTTGGAAAAGAATCAAAATCATTAAGATCTGACGCCACACTAATCTGCGTCCTCTTCTTCCACTGTGCCTTTATGCTTGGTCCCGCACATGGGGCAAAGGATTTCAACCTCCTTCTCATCCCCAATGAACTTCTCCCGCAGCTTCTCAGGCCCCAGAAAGCTCACATCACCACATGCGCAAGCCGGACACTCAGCCCTAACTGTATACTTCTTCTTAGACATTCCTCGACCTCCCCATAATAGGCAATTCGCTATTGGTCACTTGCCATTTGTAAGAAGATTCCACATGAGCAACCGTTTGTTGAAAGCGGATAACCAATGACTAGTGACTCATGACAATCTTCATGATCCCAACCTCGGGTCAGAACCTGTTTCGCCGCAATCTGGGATATAGCACGACACGTCCAAAAACTCACATTTTTCTTTGCAGCCAGGACACACTTCAGGTGGCTTGTCAGCCTGCAAGGTGTACCCACACTTTTGGCATTTCCATTCTGTCATTCTCTTTCCCCCCTTTCTTCACCCCCGACCCTAGCCTTTGGAACCATGGGCATGCCTGAGCCGTGATGGGAATGTTAGTTTGAGAGTCCTTCAAACGTTTAACCAACTGGTAACGTTCAAAAGTGTTGGCATTTGCTGTTATCTAGTCGAAGGCAATGCCGGTCTCCGAAAGGTGATATCTCAGAAAAAATTCCACCCAAACTCCGCAGTGGTCTGATCTTTGAGCCTTTACGCCCATTAACTAATCG
>DAOVAK010000228.1 GCA_030671095.1 Deltaproteobacteria bacterium
GGACGGCCCAATGTGGGGAAATCGACCCTCTTTAATCGTCTCTCCAAGTCAAGAGATGCCCTTGTGGACGACGAACCGGGTATAACAAGGGATCGTCTCTACGCCTATATCCGTTGGGAAGACACGCCACTGACGATCATCGATACTGGGGGTTTTGATGATTCAGACCACGAACCCCTTATAAAACAAGTCAGGAAACAGGTGTTAAAGGCCATAGAGGAGGCGGACATAATCATTTTTATGGTCGATGGCCGTCAGGGCATAATGCAGGGGGATGAAGACATAGCGGATTTGATGCGTCGGTCCCAAAAGAAGGTGTTTCTAGTGGTCAACAAGATTGACGGGCCTGAACACGATCATTTAGTCAATGACTTCTTTGGCTTGGGGATGGAGGATGCCTACCCCGTTTCTGCTGCCCACGGTTACGGCGTGAAGGCCCTCATGGAGAATGTGGCCTATGATCTACCCAAGGATGAACCTGAGAAGGAAGATAACGGTCGAATTCGGGTGGCTATATTGGGAAGGCCCAATGTGGGCAAGTCATCTCTAATAAATCGCATCTTGGGCTTTGAACGGCTATTGGTAAGCGAACTGCCAGGGACTACGCGCGATTCTGTAGATACGCTTTTTAGTTGGCACGGTAAGGAATACCTCTTGATAGATACAGCTGGCATCAGGAGAAAAGGGCGAGTCAAAGAAAAGATAGAAAAATTCTCCATGATTAAGGCCCTCAGAAGTCTTGAGCGATGTCATGTGGCCGTGATCCTCCTGGATGCGGCAGCCGGCATTGCAGAACAAGACGCCCGAATCTGTGGTTATGCCTTTGAGCGCGGACGGGGTCTTATCCTTGCGTTGAACAAGTGGGACCTGGTGAAAAAAGACGCTGAGAAAAAAAGACTTCTGGATGGTGCTTTAGAACGACAACTCCAATTCGTCTCCTTTGCGCCCAGGATTAACCTTTCAGCCCTTACCGGCGAACGGGTGAAAAAACTGTTTGAGAGAATTGATCTCCTGTACGATCAATTTTGCAAAAGGTTAAGCACAGGGGCGGTCAACAGGGCCTTGGAGGATATGACTCGAAGAAATCCCCCGCCAAGAATCGGCCGGGGAAGTCTGAAGTTTTATTATGGGACTCAGACCCGCATTAGGCCTCCCACTTTTCTGGTTTTCGCAAATAGACCTGATAAGATCCATTTCTCCTATAAACGATTCATGGTGAATCAATTCAGAGAAATACTTGATCTTACTCACATACCTATAAGGCTGATATTCAGGAAGAGATGAGTCAGGGCGTTGGCCGGTTTTGCCCGTTCAGCCCGTTTGCCCGTGCTCTATTCTGCCTCGAACGCCAAACTGGCAAACCGGCTAACCGGTTAACGGGAAAACCAATGGAGTCAGCCTCACCCTTGGGATAAACGTGGTGGCATATATTTGTTATTGAAGAAGGAGATCCCGGAGCAAGATTATTATGGAAAAGGAATGGATGGAAAAATTCTCCAACAAAGGGGAGTTGATCAGACTGGTTCAGGACATGCTGGGATGCGGGTGCCCTATGGAAGTCTTTGAACATATTCAGATGGAATGGATAAGGACAAATGAGATCTCCATGCTTCAACTGATACTGGGAAACAAATTGCTGGTATGGATTGTGGACAGCGTGAAGATAGATAGACTTAAAGATATCGCCTCCAGACTACTGGAGCGGGGCCGTATTCAAAGGGACAGCCGAAGGCTAAATCGCTTCCGCCTTGTGTTGGTGGGAGAGGTTCTCGAGCCTGAGGCCGAGGAATTGCAAAAGCTTCCAGAAACAAAACATGATAAGGTGCATCTACACGTCTTGCCACAGCTTTTTGAATAGGTAATAAGAGAACAAATCATAGAGACACACCACTCCCGCTTGACAAATTGCCCTATATTCAATAGGTAGGCGTCAATCAAGATGGTTCTTTTCCCAGCAATCGGCGGCATGTTCACCCGCCAAGGCGCTGTGGCGGGTTAACCCGCCAACGAACTATGGCGGGTAAAATGCCACCCTACAGGCAGGGGCCGATCTCATGTCCCACCGCCTATGCGTACACGCATTTTAAAGTATTCAATCAAAAATATCTTGAGGTCTTGGATGATGAAAATAGGAATAACTGTTGGGGATTTGTCTATGGAAGCTGAGTTGAACGATTCTCCCACTGCCAAGAAAGTGGCAGAGGCCCTGCCCATAACGACCTCCTTCAGTACCTGGGGTGAAGAGATCTATTTTTCCATTCCGGTCCAGGCCCAACTGGATGACACCGCCCGAGAGGTAGTGGAATTGGGAGACTTAGGTTACTGGCCCTCAGGGAGTGCGTTCTGCATTTTTTTCGGCCAGACGCCCATGAGCGAACCTGGAAAAATCGTTCCGGCCAGCGCGGTCAATATCATCGGTAAGGTGATCGGGGATGCCACAAAATTCAAAGAGGTTATGGGCGAAAGGGAAGTGACGTTGGAACCAATGGTTCCATAGGGGGAAGGTGTCAGGTCTCAACTTTCAGGACTTGAGACCCCAACATTGAATTTCTCAGGAGCGCTTCAGTCTTTCAGCCAGATAGGTATGCCTCCTCATTATTCTGTCATTTCTTACCCCTATGGCAAGGGCCTCTTTGCTTCCCACCATAACGACCAACTTCTTTCCTCTCGTCACTGCCGTGTATATCAAGTTCCTCTGAAGGAGTACATAATGCTGCGACAGGATGGGGATAACAATGGCCTGATACTCACTCCCCTGTGACTTGTGGACGGAGATTGCATAGGCGAGTGCCACTTCATCTAGTTCCAAGTAGTTATAGGGAACCGGTATTCCATCAAAGGTTATGGTGACTTGCTGACTCTCCTGATCCATGGAGGTGATTCTTCCTATGTCCCCATTGAATACTTCCTTTTCATAGTTGTTTCTTGTCTGCATAACCTTGTCTTTCAAGCGAAATACCCTTTCACCTTTCGCTATCTGCACTTTCGACGGGTTCAGGGCTTCCTGCAGTTTCATATTCAGATTTGCTGCGCCCACCACGCCCTTATGCATGGGGGAGAGCACCTGAACGTCATCTATGGGATGAAAGGTGAAACGTTTGGGGATACGTTCACATACCAGCTCAATGATGATACCAAGGGCTTGCTCAGGATCATCCTGCTCAATGAAATAGAAATCTTCCAGGCTCTCTTTGGCTGGTTTGAGCTTTGGCATAACCCCATTGTTAATCTTGTGGGCATTGACAATGATCAGGCTCTCCCCAGCTTGTCTGAAGATCTCTTTCAGCTCCACCACGGGGACCACATTTGATCTGATGATGTCTTTAAGGACACTGCCTGGGCCCACAGAGGGTAGCTGGTTCACATCTCCAACCATAACCAGGGTGGCCTCTGCGGGTACCGCCTTGAGTAGATGGTACATGAGGATGGTATCCACCATGGAGACCTCGTCCAGGATGAGAACATCCACTTCCAGCGGATGATCATGGTTTCGCTGAAAACCTCCTTTCTGGAAGCTGTATTCGAGCATTCTGTGGATGGTTCTCGCTGGATAACCGGTTGCCTCGCTCATCCGCTTAGATGCCCGCCCAGTGGGAGCGGCCAGGAGAATTCTGGCACCAACCGCCCTGTAGATTTTGATAACCGCGTTGATAATTGTGGTCTTTCCTGTACCAGGCCCCCCCGTGATCACCATGACCTTATCGGATATGGCCTGCTTCACCGCCTCAATCTGTTTGGGGGCCAACTCCAGATTGATTTTCCCCTGGACCCATTGAATGGCCTTATCCTTGTCCATCTTGCGGGTCCTTTTTGGTGAGGAAATCAACCGCGCGAAATATTTGGCAATGCCCGTTTCAGAGGTGTAGAATCGTGCCAGATAGACCGCCTTTTTATTGGGGACAAATTCCTCCAGTTCCAGATTAAGATCCTCCGTAATAACCTTTCCATCATAGGCAATGTTGCCAAAGGCTTTGAGGATAACCTCTCGATCCACCTCCAGGATTTCTTTGCACTTCTCGATTAAGCGCTCGTAAGGATAATACACATGGCCATCATCTGAGAGCTGCGCAAGCACGTACAAGATTCCCGCCTCTGCTCTGACAGGAGCGCTTTTCTCAAAACCGAGTTTCTCCGCGATTCTGTCAGCGGTCTGAAATCCGACGCCATGGATGTCAGTGGCCAGGGTATAAGGATTCCTCTTCAATACCGAGATGGAATTGTGTCCATATCGTTTAAAGATTTTCGTTGCATATGCTGAACTCACGCCGTGGCCCTGGAGAAAAATCATGACTTCTCTAATATCTTTCTGGTCTTCCCACGCCCTTCTTATCATGCCCACACGTTGACGGCCGATTCCCTCAACCTTCTCAAGTTCCTCTATACGATTATCGATAATTTCAAGCGTCTTTTCTCCAAATTTCTCCACTATTCGAGAGGCCATTACAGACCCTATCCCCTTTATGAGACCGGATCCAAGATACCTTCTAATGCCTTCAAGGGAGGAGGGGACAACGGTGCGATAACTTATCACCTTGAACTGTCGCCCGAACTTGGGGTGGTCCATCCAGGCACCCTTCATCGTTAATAATTCACCTGGCGTAGGCGCTATGAGTTTGCCCACGGCAGTTATGGGTTCTGAATATCCGGTGACTTTTATCCTGGCAACGGTGTATCCGGTCTCCTCATTGGTGTAAGTGATCCGCTCAATCTGTCCCTCAAGCTCATTGACGGATGATCTGTCCAATTTGGTTTGCCTGCTATTTGATCGAGGTATCATCTTTGCGATTGCTATGGATGTTATTCGTTATCAGTTATTTGTTATTTGAAGAAGATGTCGCCCTCATCTCATGTAGTTACTACTGAGGGCAAAAAATAGGTTACATCGTAATACTTTAGCCATTTGAAAAGCCTCCGGGCTAAGCGGCATTCTCTGGAGTGGCCAAAAAATTTGCCCGGTGTCTTTAAGTATGGCGCACAAAGGAAGGTAGCTCTGAGGCCCTGTTCTGTCACCATTGAACTTGGCCTGGTCTCTGTTTGGACGGCCTGTGTGCGCAGGCGTCAGGGCAAGGGAGCCCCCGGAAGAAACCGTGCACAGAAGGCTTGGTTTTTGGCCACTCCAGAGAACCCCGCTCAGCCCGCCAAGAGTTTTTGCACGGTTGTTTCAAGAGGCTAAAATGTTACGTTACATCTAATAACGCCAACTTTTGTCATTGCGAGCGACCGAAGGGAGCGACGCAATCTCATGGTTAAAACTATTGCAGAGATTGTTTCGTCACTAACGCTCCTCGCAATGACAGTTCTTATGTAATCTTTTTTGTGCTCCCCTTATTTAGACCTTTGAAAATTGTCTGAGTTGTCATTGCGACACAGCCTCCAAGTGCGGGGACCTCGCAATGACGGGAAGCTTGATTTTACCCGCCTTCGCAGAAAGCCCCGTCCGGAGGGACGGGGATGAATGCGAGAAGGGTATCC
>DAOVAK010000286.1 GCA_030671095.1 Deltaproteobacteria bacterium
GTACGCCTATTAGAAATTAATTGAAAAACCCTGGAGATGGAAATATAAGGGGTATTTCCAATTTTTGGCTTTTCATCTCTTCTTACTAACCATTGAGGCACCCGTTAACAGTCTCACTATGCAGAGAATATTATCGGGGCACAGATTATCAAGAGCGAGCGGTAAGTTTTATGGCCAAGAAAGCACAACGAGGAAAGATCGTTATCGATAGAGAGCTCTGTAAAGGTTGCGGCCTTTGCATTCCCGTCTGCCCCCAGAAAGTGATCATTCAGTCAAAAAAATTGAATCAAAAGGGGTATTCTCCAGCTCAGTTCAAAGAAAACACAGCGGAAGGCGAAAAAGGCTGTACCGGATGCGTTATGTGCGCCACGGTCTGTCCCGAAGTCGCTATCGAGGTGTACCGTGCCAAGTGAAAAAATGTTAATGCCAGGTTCTCATGTGGTCGGTGAGGCGGCGGTACGCGCTGGCTGCCGATATTACTTTGGATATCCTATCACGCCCCAGAATGAGCTTCCGGAGTACCTCTCTGGGCGCTTACTCCAGGTGGGCGGTACTTTCATTCAAGCGGAAAGCGAAATTGCTGCCATCAACATGGTTTTGGGCGCTTCGGTCGCAGGGGGCCGGGCCATGACCTCCTCCTCGTCGCCCGGCATCGCCTTGAAACAAGAAGGCATCTCCTACATGGCTGGCCAAGAACTGCCGGCGGTCATCGTGAACATGATGCGCGGCGGGCCCGGGCTGGGCAATATCGCCCCTTCGGCCGCGGACTATTTCCAGGCCACTCGGGGCGGCGGACATGGTGACTACCGCACGCCCGTGTTGGCTCCGGCCGGCTGCCAAGAACTGGCGGAGTTGACTTTCGTGGCCTTTGATCTGGCCGACGCCTACCGCACCCCTGTCATGCTTCTGGGCGATGGCTTGATGGGTCAGGTCATGGAGCCCGTTGTTTTCCCTGACTTTGTTGACCTCAAAGACTTGCCGGAAAAGGATTGGATTCTGGGTGGGTGCAAGGGTCGCGAGGCCCGCGCTATCTATTCCATGCTCCTCGGTCAGAAAGGAGAACTCTACTACCATAACGTACATCTTCAAGAAAAGTATGACCAGATAACGGCCAAAGAACAACGCTGGGAGACCAAGTACACGGACGATGCAGACGTGATCGCAGTGGCCTATGGCACAGCCGCACGTATTGCCGAAAGTGCGATTGAAGAGTTGCGCCAAGAGGGTATGGCTGCTGGCCTTTTCCGCCCGATTACGCTCTGGCCCTACCCGAAGGCGACCTTGCGCGATCTGGCCAGGGACGGCCGCAAGATAGCCGTGTTCGAGTTAAGCTTGGGTCAAATGGTAGAAGATGTGGTTCTCTCTGTTGGCGAGCGCGCTGAAATCTTCTTTTACGGCATTCCAGGTGGGCTCATCCCCACCCCCGCCGAGGTTGCCGCGTTTCTGCGCTCAGCCGCTAAAGGCGACGAAAAAGTGGGCAGGAGGATCGAAGTATGAACGCTGAAGTGGCTTACAAGAAGGTCTTTGGCCGGCCCGAGTCTCTGAAGCCGAATCCGACCCATTACTGTCCCGGCTGCGGCCATTCCATCGCCCATCGGCTGGTGGCTGAATGCTTGGACGAAATGGGTTTGCGCGAGAAGACGATCGGCGTCCCGCCGGTGGGTTGTGCCGTTCTGGCTTACAATTACTTTAATTTCGATATGGTGGAGGCGCCCCATGGGCGGGCTCTGGCCGTGGCCACCGGCGTCAAGCGGGTGCGCCCCGACAATTTTGTCTTATCCTACCAGGGCGACGGAGATCTGGCAGCCATCGGTACCGCCGAGACCATCCATGCGGCGAACCGGGGTGAGAGAATCTCCACTATTTTCATTAACAACGCCATTTACGGAATGACCGGTGGCCAGATGGCGCCTACAACGCTTTTGGGTCAACATGCGACCACCACGCCTGGAGGACGCGATGCCAGGCTTCACGGCTACCCCATTGATATTTCCGCTATGATAGCCAATTGCGAGGGCGTCGTCTATGTTGAGCGCTGCGCTTTGACGTCAGTCAAGTACATTCGCCGAGCCAAGAAGGCCATCAAGAAGGCCTACCAGTGCCAGCTTGACGACCTGGGTTTTTCTCTGGTGGAGCTTCTCTCTCCCTGTCCAACAAACTGGAAGCTTTCGGTAGAGGATGCTTGGAACTGGATCAATAATGAAATGGTCAAGACTTACCCTTTGGGCGTCATTAAAGACACCACCGGATACGAGGATAAGAAATGATGACCCGAACGATTTTTTCCGGCTTTGGTGGCCAGGGTGTTCTTTTGATGGGCTATGTCCTGAGCCACGGAGCCATGGCCAAGGGACTCAACGTCACTTACTTTCCTTCTTACGGTGCCGAGATGCGAGGCGGCACAGCCAACTGTACGGTCACATTGTCCGACAAAAAGGTCGCCTCACCGGTGGCCTCCAATCCGGACGTCCTGGTGGCCATGAATTTCCCTTCCCTTGAGAAATTCTTACCCACCGTGGTCGAACAGGGCCTGGTTTTTCTAAACGCTTCGCTCATTGAGGAGACCCCACCACGCACAGACGTTGAGTTGGTCCGGGTACCCACGCTCGAATTGGCCCAGGAGGTCGGTTCGGAGCGCACAGCAAACATGGTTATGATCGGAGTGGTTTGCGCCAAGGCCGAACTGCTGACTCTGGAGGAGACCATCACAGGCATGCGGGCAGCCCTCAAAGGCAAAGAAAAGCTGTTCAAAATCAATGAAAAAGGCATAGAACGCGGCTTCGCCTTCGCAGCCCAGGGCAAGTGAGTCCTCCCCTATTTGCCACACCCCTTCGATATCTTTGTCTCGTCAAAACGTATCCCTTCCGTCTCTACCTTTGGAAATTTCATCTCTTCAGAAAGAAAGCCCGCAGAATCGTGGCTCATCTCTCCTATGCTTCAACGCCATGCAATGGCTTAATTTCAGTTGAATATTGAGGCACTCCTATTCTATAGTGCCCTAGGGATTGGACAGGAGTACAAATGTATGCGTTTTGAACCCACCATGAAACAAGCCGTGATTAGGCGCACCGCGAGGAAATTCGCCGAGTCCAAACTCGCCCCGGCCGCAGCAGAGATGGACAGGAGTAGCCATTTTCCCTGGGACATTGCCAAAGAAATGGCGGACCTCAACTATTTCGGCCTGGAAATTCCTGCCCAGTACGGTGGTGCACAGCTCGATACTGTAAGCGGGGCCATCGTCATTGAGGAAATTTCAAGGGTCAATGCGGCCATGGGACTCTGTGTTTCCGTGCACAATAGTGTTTCGGCCTATCCCACCTACCAATTTGGGAGCGAGACCCAGCATGAGAATTTCCTGGTGCCTCTGGCCTCTGGCGAGAAAATAGGGACCTTTTGCCTTACTGAACCCAATGCGGGTTCGGATGCGTCCGGCCTGGAGACCACGGCCATTCGTCAGGGAGATGATTATATCCTCAATGGGAACAAGGTATTTGTGACCAATGGGGGTATTTCCGGAATTAACCTGATCTTCGCCAGAATCCATCCTTCTGAAGGGGGTAAAGGATTTACCGTTTTCATCGTGGAGTCTGACCGTGAAGGCCTGGAAAAGGGGCTTACAGAGGAACTTATGGGTATGCGTGGGAATCCGGTTTGTCCCGTCATTCTCAACGATTGCCGTATCCCTCCAGAGAACCGTCTGGGAGAGGAGGGCGAGGGGCTGAAGATCGCCCTCTCAACGTTGGGGGGTGGACGGATCGGCATCGCGGCTCAAGCTCTGGGGATCGCCCAAGGTTCTTTAGAAGTATCCCTCAAGTATGCAAAAGAACGCCATCAATTCGGGAAGGCCATCTCCCAGTTTGGAGCTATTCAGAACTTCTTGGCGGATATGGCAACCCGTGTTGATGCGGCAAGGCTTTTGATCTACCGAGCTTCTGATCTGAGGGATAAAGGGCTCGGTCATGCCACGGAGTCAGCCATGGCGAAGCTCTATGCCAGTGAAGTGGCGGTGGATACGGCAAGAATCGGCGTTCAGATCCACGGTGGATATGGCTACACCAAGGCCTATCCCATTGAGCGGTTCTACAGGGATGCAAAGGCCTGTGAGATCTACGAAGGCACCTCGGAGGTGCAGCGCATGATCATTGCACGAAACCTGTTGAGCGGGTAAGCGGCCAAGAATTATGGCACCACAGAGACACGGAGGACACAGAGAGAGGAATTGTTTTCATTGGGCGGGAGACCTGCCCGCCATCGCGAGCCGCTCAGGCGAGGCGGGCGGGTGCCGCCCAATGAAAAAACCTCTGCCTTCGGCCTACTCAGCAAGTTTTGGAAAATGTGTTTGGTGATAGAAGTTATTCGGAGATGTGAGAAAGAATCGCCCGGAGGGCTGAGCCCCTTTTGCCCGATCGCCGTCTCCTCTCCGAGGCGTAGGCTCTCCGAGCCGCAGGCCGATCGGGCAAAAAAGGAAGTTCACTCTGTGCCCTCTGTGTCTCCGTGGTGAGGATTTAAGATCTTTGCGAAGAGTATGATTAGCCTATGAACATCGTTGTCTGCATCAAACAGGTTCCGGATGAGCCGACCATCCGTATTGATCGGCAAAGGATGACTATTATTCGGGAAGGCGTCAAGAGTATTATCAATCCCCTGGATTATGTGGCCCTTGAGGCGTCCCTTGAATTGCGCAACAGGCAGGGGGGTGAGGTGACCGTCCTCACCATGGGTCCACCCCAGAGCGA
>DAOVAK010000271.1 GCA_030671095.1 Deltaproteobacteria bacterium
CTTCCTTACCATTGGATTCGTAATGGGATGGCGCTTCAATAATGGAGGCATGATACTGACCACATTTATCCTTGGCCTTTCCTATTTCGCCCTCTCGGGTACAGGGCCTGGAAGTTCGTCAAAGGTCATTATCGGTCCTTCTATCCCCGAATCCGTGAGCTTTTTGCTCCCCCTGAATCTTGCGTTTTTTGCTACGTTGAGAAACCGACGCATACTTACCCCGAAGGGCCTATTCTGCATTGGCCTTATTGTATTTCAGGCCTTTGCCGTTGTTCTCCTTTGTCATCCTCAGCTCATCACAAATACAAAAGGTTCATTCTCCCTGGCCTCAAAATCGCTCCTTCATTTGTCCGTAAAACTCGGCGCTGTTCTCCATGGCGATTCCTTGTGGGGACTAAACAATGTCTCAACAATCTCCTTCTTTTCCTTTTTAGGGGCGCTCATTTTCTTAATCATTCGTTTTAACAGGAGCCGGGATTCCCTATCAGCCGGTTCCCTGTGCACCCTTGTAGCGGTCTTTCTGGGCATCGCGCTGTATACTGAGCATTCTCTCACACTCTTTTTTTCGGCAGCTGGCCTTATTCTCGTTATCACATCTATTGAGACATCCTTCTCCATGGCCTACATTGATGAGCTAACCGAATTGCCTGGACGGCGAAGCCTCAACGAGACCTTGGTAAATCTGGGCAGAAGATATGCGATCGCCATGATCGATATTGACCATTTCAAGAAGTTTAATGACAAATACGGCCACAAAACGGGTGATCAGGTGCTCAAGATGGTGGCATCAAAGCTGAAAGAGCTCACGGGTGGTGCAAAGGTCTTTCGCTACGGAGGAGAGGAGTTTACGGCCGTCTTTCCAGGGAAAACCGCCAGAGAGGTGGTACCTCACTTGGATACATACCGCAAGATTCTGGAATCTACCCCCTTTACGGTTCGAGGCAGAGAGCGAAAGAAAAGTTCGGCGGAGAACAGGGGCAAAATCAAGCGAACTGGTCGTAAAGGAATAAATGTTACGGTGAGCATTGGGGTTGCTTCACCGAACAGACGGATGACAGCTCCTGAGAAGGTTTTAAAAGCTGCTGACAGGAGACTTTATAAGGCGAAAAAGGCTGGCCGGAATCGAGTCCTGACATAAGAGTTCATTCTTATTTGTGAAACATACTATTCATCCGTAAGCTTCCATCCTATTGTCTTTCCTGATTTTATGCCTTAGACGAATTGAATGTCTTTTCCCGAAGAAATTTTATTGTGTGCTGGTGGACTTCAAACCAACTTATTGGGCGTTCTTAGACGAATAGGATAAGGGACCACATCATCTGAATGGAGGTATTGACATGGCCTCTTCTCTTTTGGAAGGAAATGAAGCGATTGCCCTAGGGGCATTTCATTCAGGATGCCGCTTCTTCGCTGGATATCCCATTACTCCAGCCACGACCATCTTTAATGCTATGCTCAGACTCCTGCCCCCCGCAGGAGGTGTGTGCCTGCAAGGTGAAGATGAAATCGCTTCAATAGGCTACTGCCTGGGTGCTTCCATGGCTGGTCTGAAGGTTATGACCGCCACATCTGGACCTGGTATCAGCCTTTACAGTGAACATATCTCTTTTGCCATTGGCAGCGAGATCCCAATCGTTATTGTTGATGTGCAGAGGCTTGGTCCTTCAACAGGATCTGCCACCCGGGGTGCAGATGGGGACATCCAGTTTCTGCGTTGGGGCAGTAGTGGAGGACTGCCCGTCATTGTGTTAGCCCCGGTTGATGTCAGGGACTGCTATCTTCTGACGATACAGGCCTTCAATCTTGCTGAAGAGCTCAGATGCCCAGTCTTCATCGCGTCCAATAAGGAGATTGGGATGACGAAAGAGAGCATAGACATGGATGCCATGGCAATGCCGAAGATAAAAGAGCGTGAGGCCCCACCTCCCGGCAAGCCTTTCCTTCCTTTTGAGATTCCTACTGGCCGGGAGGTCCCTTGTTTTTTACCAATCGGAGACAAAATCCTGGTGCGTCAGACCTCTTCCACCCACGGTCCAGATGGCTACATTACCACCGATCCTAATCAGATCGCGGAAAGCAGGGCCAGACTAAAGAGAAAGCTTCATTTAGCCGTAAATCGGGTTTCTTTCTATGAGGCGCACATAGAGGATTATGCAGACACGTTGCTTCTTACCTATGGGGTGACGGCTCGAGCTGCAAAAGATGTGTTCGAAGAGAGAAAAGCAGACGGAAAGCCGATTTCTCTCCTTGTCCTCAAGACCCTCTGGCCCGTACCGAAGGACTTAATCAGGGATAAAGCCCATGATGTCAAACGTGTCGTTGTCGTGGAGATGAACCTTGGTCAGTATGTGAGAGAGGTGAAGCGCCTCCTTCCTGATAAAAAGGTGGATTTCTTTGGTCAGATGGATGGGAGGCTGATAACCCCGCAGCAGATCAAGGAGGTCATAGCCCATGTCTAGTCTCTTGAATGAGAGCAGGCCCCCCGTTTTTTGTCCGGGTTGCTCTCATGAGCGCATTACTCAGGCCCTTGACAGGTGTTTCCAGAACATGGGTCTTCGGGGAGATCAGGTGGTCATTGTCAGTGACATCGGGTGTTCAGGTCTTTTCGATACGTATTTCCACACCCATGCCTTCCATGGGCTTCATGGTCGTGCCCTCACCTATTCGACGGGTCTGAAGTTGGCTCAACCTGAATTAAAGGTTGTCGTGACCATGGGTGATGGTGGCTTGGGCATAGGGGGAGCGCACCTCCTTAGCGCCTGCCGCCGCAACCTGGATCTGACCCTGCTGATTTTGAACAACTTCAATTTCGGTATGACCGGTGGCCAGTTTTCAGTCACAACCCCTCCCGAGGCGCTGGTGGCATCAGGCTTTCTAAACCAACTTGAAAGTCCCATGGACGTGTGCCAGGTTGCCCGTTCTGCGGGGGCTCCCCATGTCACCCGTTGTTCAAGTTACAGAAAAGATTTGCCAGAGGTGCTTGAAGCCGCCATACGTTTTGAAGGATTTTCTCTTATCGATATGTGGGGGATTTGTCCCGGCCGTTATACAAAAAAGAATAAGCTGACACCGAAAATCATAGAGGAAGCCCTTGGGAATTTACCCACCATAGAAGGCCCGGTGAAGGAAAACCTGAGAGAGGAGTATGGTCAACACTATAGAGAACTGGCTTCAAGAGAAAAACCCGCCCCGCCACCCCTGAAAGTTGAGGCTAGATTTCGTCCACCCGAGCCGAGTAGACAAGAGGTGCTCATCCTCGGTCGTGCGGGCCAGAAAGTGATAACAGCCGGTGAGACTTTATGTCTTGCTGGTCTAACGGCAGGCCTTAGGGTAATGCAAAAAAATGAGTATGATATTACGGTACTGAGGGGTCCTTCCATCAGTGAGCTCATCTTATCTCCAGAAGGGATTGGCTATACAGGTATAGATAGAGCTAATGTGGTGGTGGCCATCGGCCAAGAAGGGGTGGACCGTCGAAGGGCTCTATTTGATCATCTGGATAGGGGTTCCTTAGTGATACGGGCCCAAGGGGTCGAGGTTCCTCCCTCAAAGGGCCGTGTACAAGCGGTGGATTTTAAGGGACAGGGGGTAAAGATTCAGGACTGGGCTCTCGCTTCCCTTTCTGTCATGGCCAAGCTAGATAAGGTTATTAGCGTTGAGATGCTTCAATCCGCATTGAAAATTAGATTCAAGGGCAAGGACCTTGTCTCCGCACTCGATCTCATTGGTCGGGTTCAAGCGGGCGATGGCTTCGAAGGCAGATAGGAGGAGGCCTATCTTGTTCCGTCCAGGACTTTTCTTATGGTTTCAGCCAGTTCTTGCCTGAGGATGGGCTTCAGGATAAATGCCTGAAGCCCCATAGCCTTTGCCTTCTTCTCAGTGACCCTTCTGCTGAACCCCGTACAAAGGATAATGGGAATATCAGGCCTGATGAACATGAGCTCATTGGCCAATTCTTCACCCGTCATGTTGGGCATGGTCATATCGGTGATGACCAGGTCAAACTCGTCAGGTTTTGTTCGGAATAGCTCTAGGGCTTCAAGACTGCTGGTTCTCGTAGCCACGGTATACCCTAGTTGCTCTACCATCTGTTTGGCTATGTCCACTATGGGCTGCTCGTCGTCGACGAAAAGAATACGCTCACTTCCGGTGGGAACTGTTTCTTCACTCCCCGTAACCTGATCTGTCTCTGTTTCCATGACGGGAAGGTAAACATGGAATGCGGAACCCATTTCTGGCTCGCTGTAAACCGTTATCGTGCCTCCATGGCTCTTCACGATTCCATGGACCATGGCTAATCCCAGACCGGTTCCCTCGCCCTTCTCCTTCGTGGTGAAATAGGGATCAAAAATCCTTTCCTTCACTTCAGGAGCCATACCGTGGCCGTTGTCGCTCACTGTCAGTTTTAGGTAGGGGCCTGGAGACAAACCGGCAAATCTGACACCTACGTCGGTTCCGTTTCCCACTTTCTCGAGACTCACATCCAGAGTACCGCCATTTTCTCCCATGGCATGGGCCGCATTGGTACAAAGGTTCATCAAAATTTGATTAACCTGTGTGGGATCAGTCATAACAGTGCCCAGATTGGCCCCAATATCCTGTTGGATCTCTACGGTGGAAGGCAGCGAGGCGCGTAGCAACTTGAGCGTCTCTTTGATGATAGGGCTGATCTCAAGGGGTCTCAGTTCTTGATCGGATTGCCGACTGAAGGCAAGAATCTGTCTTACCAAGTCTCTGGCACGCCGTCCTGCCTTGAGCACTTCTTGCAGATTACTATGCAGCAAATCCCCTTTGGATACCTCTTCTACAGCCAGCTCGGTGTACCCTATCACTGAAGAAAGTATGTTATTGAAGTCATGGGCGATTCCACCTGCCAAGGTGCCAATGGCTTCCATCTTCTGGGCCTGAAGCAGTTGAGCTTCAAGTCT
>DAOVAK010000208.1 GCA_030671095.1 Deltaproteobacteria bacterium
CCCTGATCTCCTTTTACCAAACCGTTAACGGGTTCAAGTCATAAAATCGCTTCCATCCTCCGTAGCAGAGCTACTGCGGAGGACGGGTCACGATTTTATACAACGTCCCGCGACAATTCTGGGCGGGACTTAAAAAAAATATAATACTTTAGCCGTTTGAAAAGCGACTGCCCGTCCCGGGCCGGTACGGGCCGGGGAGGCGTTTAAAAAGCCCCTGGGCCAAGCGGCATTCTCTGGAGGGGCCAAAAAATTTGCCCGGTGCCCTTAAGTATGGCGCACAAAGCGAGGTAGCTATGAGGCCTTGTTCTGTCACCATTGAACTTGGCCCGGTCTTTATTTGGGCGGCCTGTGTGCGCAGGCGTCACGGCAAGGGAGCTCCCGGAAGAAACCGTGCACAGGAGGCCTGGTTTTTGGCCGCTCCAGAGAACCCCGCTCAGCCCGCCAAGAGTTTTTGCACGCCTGTTTCAAAGGGCTAAAATGTTACAAAAAAATAAATTAGCACAATCGAATTGAGTAGATCAAGGCAAATAAACGAATTCTCCGGGACCAGTAAAACTTCCTCAGTTTATTGATATTTTCAGCATAAGTAAGTCCCTCAGCGATATATGGAATGATGAAGGACTGAAGTAATGGAGTGATGGAGTACTGGAGTATTGCAAATTAAAAGTGGTCCTAGCCTATTTTTTTAAACCCATTACTCCCTGGCCCAGACCTGGTTCGCATAGATGGGTTGATGGAAAGGCCAGATATGCGTGAACAGCAAAGTCTATAGCCTGTTCAAATGACGTCGCGCCAGGGCGGGCCAACACTCTCTCCGAGCCGGAGGCCAATACTCCAATCCTTTTTATTTCCATATTGACTCATGGCGGTTGAAGATTTAAGCTGTTGTTAATTCAAAACAAGAACTTAGCTCGATCCAGTCTTCGTTTTAGGCGGAAAAACCTTCAATAGAATCATTCAGGTAGAGGATGCTCAAAGTAACCCCTTTAGGGGGATTAGGAGAAATTGGTCTCAATATGATGGTCATGGAATATGACCATCATATGCTCATAGTGGACGCCGGGTTAATGTTCCCAGAAGATTATATGCCAGGTGTGGATGTGGTCATACCTGATATTCAGTATCTAAGGGAAAACAGGGATAAGGTAAAGTCTATCGTTCTCACCCACGGTCATGAAGATCATATCGGTGCCATGCCCTTCTTTCTCAGGGAATTCAATATCCCCATCTTTGGGACCAATTTCACCATAGAGCTCCTGAAGGACAAGCTCAGAGAACATAATCTACTGGAACAGGCCACTCTGCAGAAAATAAAGGCAGGGGATGTGACGGCATTCGGCCCCTTTCAAGTGGAATATATCAGAGTCAACCACAGCATTGTGGATGGCGTGGGCCTGGCCGTTGACACGCCAGAGGGAATTATCATCCATTCAGGCGATTTCAGAATAGATCAAACCCCTCTTGATGGGCAGTTAACGGATCTGGACAGATTTGCGCACTACGCAGAACAAGGTGTGCTTGCCCTTTTTTCGGATTCTACCAATGTGGAAAAAGAAGGTTTTACCCTTAGCGAAAGCGAGGTAAAAAAGACCCTGGAGGAACTCTTCCAATCCTGTAATGGGAGACTAATCGCTGCGCTTTTTGCGTCAAACATTTCAAGGATTCAGCAGATAATCAACCTGGCGGTGAAATTCGACCGGAAAGTGTTGTTCAGCGGGAAAAGCATGCAGGCCAACGTTCGGATTGCGAAGGCTGAAGGCCTAATTCGTATTCCCGACGATGCTGAAATAGAGGAAAGGGCTGTGGACCAGTTCCCAGAACATAAAATAGCGATTGTCACCACAGGTAGTCAGGGAGAGCCCATGTCTTCGCTGACTAGGATGGCCCAAGATAAACACAAAAAGATAAGTATTAAAAAGGGTGATACAATAATCCTCTCCTCGCGCTTTATACCTGGCAATGAAAGGGCCATCACCACGATCATTAACAATCTGTATCGGATGGGCGCAGAGGTGGTTTACGAAAAGGTATCCCATATCCACTCTTCTGGTCACGCCTACAAAGAGGAACTCAAGTTATTACTCAATCTGATAAAGCCAAAGTACTTCATGCCTATACACGGGGAGTACCGGCACCTTGTCAAACACATTCAATTGGCTATGGAAACAGGAATACCCTCAGACAGACTCCTGCTTGTTGAGAATGGTACCACAGTCTGCTTTGAGGCCGGGGAAGCCAAAATCGGGGAACGGGTGCAGACAGGCAGGGTGCTTGTGGATGGCAAGGGCGTGGGAGATGTGGGTGAGTTGGTCTTGAGAGACCGGCGAAGGCTTTCGGGAGACGGGGTGGTCATAGCCCTTCTGGCCATTGACGAACGGACAGGAGAGGTGATTTATGGTCCTGATATTATTTCCCGGGGATTTATGATCGAGGATCAAAGTGGATTTATACTGGAGCAGGCCAAGTCCATAGTCTCTGAATTATTGGAAGAAATCGAAAACCCGAGTCACATTGACTGGACAGAAGTGGCGCCCCTCATCAAAAGAAGGTTGAAACGTTTCTTTTATAAGGTTATTGAAAGAAGTCCTCTTATATTACCAATCATCATACCTCTATGATACTGGTTAACCGGTTCACCTGTTGAGCCGGTTAGCTGAATGGGAATCACTTTTGTCATGTTGAAGTGAGGGCAGAGCAAGTTGGGAAAAAAGTCAAAAAACAAGGCCAAATCTAAAAAGCACATAGAACCTATCAAGATGGAAATATGGGGTATCATTTTTTTCCTCATTGCCCTGGTTGTTGGGATAAGCCTCTTCTCCTACCACCCTGCTGATCCCCTGTTCTGGCTCAAATCTGCCCGGCCGGCAGAGGCCCATAATCTCTTTGGTACCGTTGGTGCCCATCTGGCTGGTGGAATATTTTTCCTGCTCGGCTTCTCCTCGTTTTGGCTGGTGGCCATCTTTGTGAGCCTGGCTTTTCTCTCTTTTCGGGGCCATGCCTTCTCGTCACCTAAGAAGAGCATTGTTGCTAGCCTATTTCTCATTTTTTCGTTCTCCGGAATCCTGGGGTTACAAACGCCCAGGGCGATCATTTATAGGGGCAGCGAGGTGATCAGTGGGGGTTTCGCAGGAGTTCATATTGCCGAATTTATGAAAGGATTTCTCAACTATTTTGGGGCTTATGTGCTCCTTGCGGCAGTCTTCGTCATCTCCCTCATGGTCTGCACCCACATCTCTTTTGGCTGGGTTTTGTCAAGGGTTTCCTTATGGTTGGTCGGTATTATGAGACGGTTAAAGGAACTCTCCATGAAGAAGAAGGAGAGGAGAAGAAAGAAAAGGGTAAGAAAAGAAATCATCGAAAAGGAGAGAGCGAAACCGAGACCAAAGGTCACGATTGTTGAGCCACAAGTGGAGACCTCGAAACAAGCTGAACAGGAATCCTTTTCCTTTATGAACGTGGCAGGTGAATTTAAGCTACCCTCCTTGGACCTGCTCAACGAGCCACCTGGTGATAGAGAGACGGAATTCCAGCGGGAAAGCCTGGAGATGAATGCTCGACGTGTGGAAAAGAAACTGGCTGATTTTGGCGTGGACGGAGAAGTGGTTGAGATCCTTCCAGGACCAGTCATTACCATGTATGAATTCAAGCCCGCACCTGGTGTCAAGATCAGCAAAGTTGCTGGCCTTTCAGATGATCTGGCCTTGGCCTTAAGGGCTCCTAGTATCAGGATTGTAGCCCCCATACCGGGAAAGGCGGCCATTGGCATAGAAATACCCAACAACAAACGGGACTTGGTCTACCTTTATGAGATCCTCTCAAGTCAGGCCTATAAAAACTCCACGCATCGGCTGACGATCGGGCTCGGTAAGGATATTACCGGAGCCCCTGTCGTCTCAGACCTGGCCAAAATGCCTCATCTCCTGGTGGCAGGGGCAACGGGAACAGGGAAAAGCGTTTCTTTGAATGCGATGGTCAATAGCCTCCTGTTCAAATTCTCACCCGACGTGGTTCGGTTTCTCATTATCGACCCCAAAAGGATTGAACTGACTGTCTATAATGATATCCCCCATCTTCTTTATCCCGTTGTCACTGACCCAAAGGAGGCCACAAAAGCACTTCGATGGGCCGTGCAAGAAATGGAAAGACGCTATAACCTATTGTCTGACCGGGGGGTCAGAAACATCGAGGCCTACAACCGTAAAGTAACAAAGGGGAAAAAAACAAAGCGAGCGGATAGCCCTGAGAATACAGAGAAGCAACTTCCTTATATAATTGTTGTAATCGACGAACTGTCAGACCTCATGATAACCTCCTCAAGAGAAGTTGAGGAAGCGATTACGCGTCTGGCTCAAATGGCACGGGCTGCCGGTATCCATCTCGTCATCGCCACACAGCGACCCTCTGTGGATGTGCTCACTGGAATTATAAAGGCAAACTTCCCTGCCCGTATCTCTTTCCAAGTCTCATCAAGGGTGGACTCCAGAACCATTCTCGATACCATGGGCGCCGAGAGTCTTCTGGGAGATGGAGATTTGCTTTTCTTGCCCCCAGGAGTGGGTCGAATAACAAGGATTCATGGGGCTTTTATCGCCGAGGATGAGGTAAAAAGAGTAGCCGATTTTTTGAGAGAGCAGATGAAACCGGATTATGACCTCACACTTTTGAATCACGTTGCCGAAGAAGAAGAGACAGCCGAAGATGATATTGAATTCGATGAGAAGTATGACAGGGCTGTAGATCTGGTCATGCAAACGGGTCAGGCATCCATTTCCATGATACAGCGAAAGTTGCGCGTAGGGTATAATCGGGCTGCTCGCATGATCGAGGCCATGGAGAACCAGGGGATCGTGGGGCCCTCAGACGGTGTCCGTCCAAGGGAGGTCTTTAGGCGGGAAGAGTAGTGAGGGCGGAAGACAGAGGACAGAGGACAGAAGACAGAGGACAGAAGACGGAAGGCAGAGGACAGAGGACACAGGACAGAAGACGGAAGGCAGAGGATGTTGAGATCTGCATGCACCTGTCTATTGTTGCTGATTCTGTGGCCGGCAAGTTTGGCCACAGCTGATATGCAGCTATCTGAAATACTTGCAGGCGTACAGAAACGATACGGAGACCTGCCCGGCCTTAGTATCCCCTACAAACGGGAGATCATAACCCGATCCATGGCCTTGCTCGGCGGATCCATGGACGCGGATATAGCCTCCGGCCAGATCCATTTCAAACCACCCAAGTTCCTAAAGGTTCAACAGGATACCCCAAAACCAGAAACAATTATCAGCGACGGTAACACCCTCTGGTGGTACGTTCCCCATAAGAGCCAGGTCTACCGGTATCCTTCTCACCAACTGGGTAAGGAGATTCAGCTCTTGAATGACATCTTTCAAGGGCTGAGGGCAGTCGAAGAGAGCTTTGATGTCATGCTCATGGAAATGGATGAAAAGGGGGGCTACCAACTCAAACTCATACCCAATCCTCCCTGGGCAGAGATCCATCACATCATGCTTTCCGTATCACAAGGGGACAACACCATTCACAAGGTGGAAATTCATAATCAAATTGGAGGAATCACCCGATTCATTCTTGGAGATCTATCTGTGAAGGAGAAATTCCCGGAAGATTTCTTCAGATTTGTGGCCCCTGAAGGGGTTAAGGTTATCGAACAGGAAGGGTAATTCACTGCAATCCCCTTTGTCCACTGTAACGCCCTCCTCCCCCTCTCAAGTCAGGCACCGCCC
>DAOVAK010000786.1 GCA_030671095.1 Deltaproteobacteria bacterium
CTTTGGGATCCTCCATAGCCCTGAATATCCTTTCTGAATCAAATGGAATTAATCATAGGGCGACCCATGCCCCATCGTTTGCCGTTCGGTTCGTTCTGCAAAGGCGAAGTTTGCCCTGTTATGAGAATTTCTATCCCTGTAACTCAATCGGTGCAGTTTTGGCAAGTCATTTTGTCAAGTTTTGCAGCCCTCTGGATTCCCGCTTGCGTCTATCCCCGCGAAGCTTGCACCCGCGAAGGCGGGTGGCGGGGTGGCTTGGCGCTTCTATTCATGCGGTCCTGATAGGCAGCGTGGGTGTGAAACGGGAGTTATTTTGCTGTTGGTTCTGTGGTACAATCTGTATAAGGCATTCAACACGAGGGAAAAGGATCGGAAATCCTCTCAGGACTTTGATTTGACAGTTAGGAATTCTAAAGCCTAAGAAATGGACATCCCGGAATTCATTAAGACCATGGTTGAGCGACTGCATGCTTCCGGCCACAAAGCATATATCGTTGGGGGGGCGGTAAGGGATTATTGCCTGCAGCGGACGGTGACTGACTGGGATTTGGCCACCTCTGCAACGCCGGAAGAGATCGAGTCCACATTCCGAGATATCAGGAATTTCTCCTTGAAACATGGAACGGTTACTCTTGTTCATTTGGGCCGGTGTTACGAGGTCACCACCTTCAGAGGTTCAAAGGGCTTTGGTCCCAGTATAGAAGAAGACCTTAGACACCGTGATTTTACCATAAACGCCATGGCCTATGATAAGGAGCGCAGGAAGATCTTGGATCCTTACGGGGGGAGGGATGATCTTTTGCGCAGGTTAGTGAGGGCTGTGGGAGACCCGAAAGAGAGGTTCCGCGAGGATCCGCTCCGTTTACTAAGGGCTGTGCGATTGGCCACTGAACTGGAATTTCGAGTAGAATCGAAGACCCTGGAAACCATTTCTATGATGGCCGGACAATTGGATGCTGTGGCGCCAGAGAGAATAAGGGAAGAATTGGTGAAGATCCTGCTGAGCCAAAGGCCGTCGGTCGGCTTCAATCTCATGCTCAGAGCAGGCCTTCTTAGACAACTCCTTCCTGAACTCCTCGAGGGAAACCGAAAAAAACAGAATGCTTTTCACAGATATACGATTTACAAACATATCATGGAGACCATTGATAACGTAGAGCCAGACCCCGTCCTGAGGCTGACAGCCCTCTTACACGACATCGCCAAACCCCGAGTGAGGGAGAAAATAGATGGGGAATTCCGCTTCTTGGGACACGAGGAGGAGAGCGCCAGGTTGGGCAAGGAGATCATGGGACGTCTCAAGTTTAGTCATGAGATGATAGGGAAGGTCACAAACCTGATCGCCCATCACATGAGTATGGTGGGGTATGATGCCGCGTGGAGCGATGGGGCGGTGAGACGCCTGATCCAACGCGTCGGTACAGAGAACGTTGAACATCTCCTTGCCTTTCGCAAAGCGGATATTTTGGCCCATGGGCTGAATGATGAGAAAATGGATCGGTTCTTGGATCTCCAAGAGAGGATAGAAGGCTTAAGAGATAGGGGCCTTGCCCTGAAAACCAGGGATTTGGCCATTGACGGGCGTAACGTGATGGAGATCTTAGGTCTGTCGGAGGGGCGTGAAGTGGGAAGGGTTTTAGAGCAACTCGTTGATAGCGTAACGGATCATCCTGAGTTGAATACGAAGGAGGAGCTAATAGGTCTCCTTAAACAAATGAGGAATAGCACAAATGTTGCTGGCTGAACGACACAGTCTCTCTGGGCCTCCGGCTCGTAGAGCCTA
>DAOVAK010000282.1 GCA_030671095.1 Deltaproteobacteria bacterium
GATGAATTTAAACTTGCAGCCAGGCGCCACAATCCCCTTCATGATTATCATCGACAAACTGCCGGAAAATGTAAGTGAATTTACCGTCGAGGCGGTCAGTTCATCTCCAGGAAAGTAATCTCTGCAATAGGTGTTAGTAAAAAGTCCCAGAAATATGTTGCATTAATCAATACCAAAATGTCATTCCGAGGAGTCCCGCACTCAGTCTTACTGAGTGCCGGACGACGAAGGAATCTCGAGATTGCTTCGTCCCGCCCCCGCGTGACTCGCAATGACGTCTTATGAGCGGCGTTTGCTTATGGGACCAAATACAAGTAGGGAAGTGGATGAAGGGGTGAGGAGCCCCTTTAATTATTTCTGGCGAAGACCTACCTCGACCCGACGAGCCGGTGAAGGTAATATCGCATGGCTTGAGGGGAAGCGATTCTGGCCTCCGGCTCGACTCCGTCCCGTAGGGGACTACGCCCCGGAGGGTAGAGCCTACGCCTCGGAGAGATGCTAGATACTTGATGCTGGATAAATAAGAAAACAGGATTCATTCTCATCCTGTATCCCCGCCTGCCAGCGCCTGCCCGTCCCGGGCCGGTACGGGCCGGGGAGGCGCAGCTAATGGCGGGCAGGCAGAGACCAGTATCCAGTATCTATCTCTTTCACCTTATAATATTACAAGAACCTGAAATGGATTTAAGCCCTTGAGGTATTAAGACGGCTACAGGTTTGCATGATCATATTAGAAAGCGATATCTCCCCCGCTAGGAGCAAAAAGGTTGCCAAGGGTCTTGTTATCTTGGTGAGTGAGAAATCCCGCTTGAACGGGGCCACGCTCATTGATTCAGGGATAAGGCAGGAAATGGATGTGATTATCGTGGCCATCAGGACAAAGGAAGGGGAGATGCGATTTAATCCCTCCTATCAGACCCGAATTGAAGCAGGGGATACACTCATATCCCTTGGCAAGACTAATGACCTGGAAAAGTTGACTGGGATCCTTTCGGGGGAGTGATTAGTAAGCAGTACGCAGTAAGCAGTAGGCAGCAGGGATAAGAAGTTTGCGGAGTGCATACTGTCTACTCCCTACTTCCTACTGCTTCGTTCTGCTCGGGAGAAAAGTGGAGCGAAATCCTTCCAGACAGACCCGTTTGACGGCTAACCAACAATGCATGGTGTTAGCAGGAGGCTGCTATGAAGGTTATTTTCCATGAGGACTTCTACCAGGTTTATACTTCTGATCCAGCAGCCGCTGCTGGACGACTAGAAGCCGTTGTGCAAGTGATTGCTCCCGAGGTGGAATTTGTTACGGCTGAGTCCGCCTCAGTGGAGGATATTGCTACTGTCCACACGGAGTCACTGATTGAAAGGGTCAGCGGCCAAGGGCTTTTTCCCATCGCTGCCTTGGCCGCAGGCGGCGCCATCCAGGCGGCAACCCTCGGGTTAACCGAACCATGCTTTGGCCTTATTCGTCCCCCTGGCCACCACGCCTCTTCCGGCTCCTGCTGGGGCTTCTGCTATTTCAACAACATGGCCATAGCCCTTGCCCGAATGAAACGAACAGGAAAGATTCATCGCGCATATGTCTTGGACATTGACCTCCATTTTGGGGACGGCACGGTAAACATCTTAGAGGACAAGGAGTGGGTAACTATTCACAATGTCACTACCCACACCCGTGAAGCGTACATGGGGGAGGTGGCCGACGAGATGGAGCGGTGTCAGGCGGATATCATCGGGATTTCAGCAGGCTTTGACAACCACGAAGAGGACTGGGGTGGGACCCTTACCACAGATGACTACAAGGAGATTGGCCGTATGGTTCGGGCGGCCGCAGAGCGTTGTAGTGGGGGATGCTTCGGCATCCTGGAAGGGGGGTACAACCATCAGGTTCTGGGTCACAATGTGTTGGCATTGATTAAGGGATTGTCCGGAAAATAATGTATGATGGGATCCTGATCCACCATCAAGGCATCATCTGCGGCGTTGCCTTCGATCGCTCCTTCTTGCGGCGTATTACTCGATACGCCTCAGTCGTCGCTCCTCGGCGCCTTACATCTAATACCTTGCTGGTGATCAGGAATCCCACATAACCTACTAATTTCAGACTTCACCTTAAATATCTCTGCGGGCTCAGCGCCTCTGTGGTGAAAACAAAGTGTAGGGGATCACGTCCATCATGTTATCCCGTCAAAAGAGAATTGCATTCATTGTGAATCCCAATGCGGCCATGGGGGCCACGGGAAGGGAATGGCCCCAAATCGAGTCAGTCGCAAAGGATCGGCTGGGGCCATTTGAGGCCCACCTCACCACCGGTCAGGGAGATGCGATCGGGCTTACACGTAAGGCCCTTCTTCAAGGCGCTGAACAAATTGTTTGTGTGGGCGGAGATGGAACCCTTAATGAGGTGGTGAATGGGTTTATGGCAGAGGATGGCGCCATTCGAGCAGGAGCCGTACTTTCATATATACCACGGGGGACAGGGTGTGACTTCATAAAGACGGTGTCCATACCAAAGGAACTGGATAAGGCAATGGATCTGATCGTAGAGTCCCATGCCCGGCCCATTGACCTGGGGCAGCTTAGATACAGGGATCATCGTGGTCAGCCCGCGCTAAGATACTTCCATAACATTACCAGCTTTGGTTTAGGGGGCGAAGTGGATGAGCGGGTCAATAGGACCACCAAGGCGTTTGGAGGGTTCATCTCATTTATCTGGGCCACTCTGATCTCCATTCTGATTTATGACAAAAAACAAATACGCTTCAAGATAGACAATGGCCCTGAACAGACAGTCTCAAGCTGGAACGTGGTGGTCGCCAACGGGCAGTATCAAGGCGGCGGCATGTGGGTGGCTCCTGATGCTCATGTTGACGATGGCGTGTTCCACGTGACAGTCATCGGGGATCTTTCTCTAGCCGAGGTCTTTTGGCATCTTCCGAAGCTCTACAATGGAAAGCTCCTTGAGGTAGGTA
Organism: Deltaproteobacteria bacterium; assembly: GCA_030671095.1. The sequence continues at coordinate 2,964 of DAOVAK010000282.1, forward strand.
AGGTGAGTGCCTTTGAGGCAAGGAAGGTGGAGGCAGATTCGGATCAGCGTGTTCTTCTGGATGTGGATGGGGAGCAGTTGGGAGCGTTGCCTGTTGTCATTGAGATAGTGCCTGGTGCGCTGCCCCTTATTATGGGCAACTAGCCCAATCCTCGTGGCCAGGGTTAATTTAGAGCGAGGCTGGGTGTCAAAAACACTAGTGCTTACTTGCAAAAATCAATGTGCTAAGAAGGTCATTGTGAGGAGCCCGTCCGCCTCGATGTCAGCCCTGACCAGTTCTATGCTCGAGGCTCCTGTAAATCTCTTGAGCCTTTAATAGAGATGGAAGGTCATCCACGCCCATGACCTCATTCTCCTGCTCGGCGAGAGCATATCCTACGTTTAGACCATCATCTTGCATCAATTCGACCAGATCTGTAATAAAAAACTCTTCCACCTCGACCAGCTTTCCACGTCTCTCTTTTCTTACCGTGTGGGGCCTCTTTTCCAGGATCCCTAGATACTGAACAAGATCATCTTTGCGAGCCGCATAGATTCCTGAATTGCAGATCTTAAGTTGCCTTTGTCTTTCCTCAGGGTAGGTCTTCCAGTACTCCCATTCAATAATTCTTCTCACATTTACGCCTTCAGTCTCAAGCACACCATATTGTTTTTTGTCCGATGGAAGGAAACCCAGGACCATCAAGTTATTCGCCTTTAGCCCCTCAACGAGATTAAGGTAGGTGGCACTGCTGACAAATGGGACATCTCCCATGGTGATGATCATCCGATCATAATCCTGAGTTTCAAGAAATTCCCTGGCGGCAATTAGGGCTCCACCCGTGCCGTTAAGCAGGGGTTGTTCATAGTAGGAGATCTCAAGGGATCGGGTGGCGTGAATTAAATCCTCTTTCTTGTAGTTGACCACAAGGGCCTTGGGGCCTGGAGGGAGATTGATAAGGATATGCAGTAAAATGGGGTGACTTCCTTTGAAGGGCGACTCATCTGAAACCAGGGGCAACAGGGTTTTATTCCCGTCAAAACCCTTCATGCGGCTACCCCTACCAGCTGCGAGGATAAGGGAAGCTGTTTTCTGCGAGGTCATCAAATAGACTCCGTTCAGAAGGCGAGGGACTGTACTCGCAAGTTCAAATGGAGTAACACTTTAGCCGTTTGAAAAGCGCCTGCCCGTCCCGGGCCGGTACGGGCCGGGGAGGCGTTTAAAAAGCCCCTGGGCTAAGCGGCATTCTCTGGAGGAGCCAAAAAATTTGCCCGGTGCCCTTAAGTATGGCGCACAAAGCAAGATAGCTCTGAGGCCTTGTTCTGTCATCATTGAACTTGGCCTAGTCTCTGTTTGGACGGCCTGTGTGCGCAGGCGTCAGGGCGAGGGAGCCCCCGGAAGAAACCGTGCACAGAAGGCCTGGTTTTTGGCTCCTCCAGAGAACCCCGCTCAGCCCGCCAAGAGTTTTTGCATGGCTATTTCAAAGGGCTAAAATGTTACCAAATGGATAAGTTTGTCCTCTTGTTTACAGCCAATTTGCTTGAATGTAAATTTTTAAATTGATAAAAAAACTCACTAGGAGTTTTCTATTAAATTTGCAAGTTGACTCTTGAGAGCAAACGAGAATCAATCGATTTACTTAATCCTCTGAGAAAAGTAGAAAATAAGTTGGTAGCTTGCTGTCATTGCGAGGCTGACGAAGGAAGCCGAAGCAATCCCTGGCCCAGACCTGGATTGTAATTTGGTTGTTTGATCCCGAGTCGAGGGGAGGCCCATATTTGAGTTCTAAGACCTGGGAACGTCGCGCCAGGGCGGGCTCGACGGGAAT
>DAOVAK010000233.1 GCA_030671095.1 Deltaproteobacteria bacterium
TGGTACTGCTTTCTGCGAAAATGAGACGCCTTTCTGGACAGAGTATAATCCCTTTCTTGGCCCTTTCGCTCGGTTCAACCCTTAGAACGTCTTCACCTTTGAATTTGATCACCCCGGTCAGCGTTATCCTCTCTCCACCTCTCATTGCCTCTTTCTTTTTTACGTCAAAGATGATTCCAGAGATGCAAAACATGAGAGAGGATTTGCCAGCACTGTTAGAGCCGAAAACCCCCACGATTTGGCCTTCACTGACTTCAAGGTTCACATTATTGACGGCCACTGCGTTTTCATAAAACAGCATCAGATCTTTGACCTGTAGGATGGTGCTCACAGCTCTAATTCCTCCCCCAGATATGCGCGCCTCACCTTTTCGTCCTGCATAACCTGATCTGGTTTGCCTTCGGCGAGCTTTACACCGAAGTCAATCACCACCACCCTATCGGCTACGCTGAAGAGCTCCCTTAGCCTGTGCTCGATCATTAATAGGGTTACGCCCTTCATCCTGAGCCGCTCCAGAAGAGGGACCATGCTCGCGATTTCGCTCATGCTCAATCCCGAGAACACCTCGTCACAGATGATGACCTCGGGCCGCAGGGCCAGGCACCGGGCAAGCTCGAGTCTCTTGAGATAACCCAGAGGAAGTGCAGAAGCGAGTTTGTATGGGACATAGGCATCCCGCTCAAAGCCAACTTCTTCAAGCAGATCTATAGCCACTGCATCCCGGTCTCCTCCTCTACTGCCAGCAAATCGCCGAGCCCTTGGTGACCACAGGGGCACGATGAGGCTCTTGTATGCCTTCAGGCTGGGATATGGTCTTACGATCTGGAAGGTCCGGGTAACCCCGAGCTCAGCGATTTTGTAAGGGGGCAGTCCGCTGAGTCTCTTATCCCTGAAAAGCACCTCACCCGAATCCGGTTTGGTAAAGCCTGTAATGGCATTCACGATGGTGGTTTTGCCCGCACCATTGGGACCAATGAGCCCTAGGACTTCCCCTTCCATTAAATCAAAGGTCAGGTCGTTTACAGCGACGACCCCGCCAAAGGACTTCTTGATATTCTTCACTCTGATAAGCGGTCCTTTTTCATCCCTCATCTGAACTACACCTTTACCCAATGTTCAAATTGGTGGTATTTGCGGCCTACCCAATTCAGCAGCCCCTCTGGCTTAAAGAGGATAAATGCTACGAGGACGACGCAATAGAGAACGACCCTGAGCTGTCCAAACCCACGCAGTGCCTCTGACAAAGGGGCCAATATAAAGGCCCCGAGTGCGGGTCCCGCCAGGGTCCCGGGCCCACCCATTATCGCCGCTGCAATAGGCATTATGGTAAAATCCATGGCGAAAAGAGACACGCCAACAAACCCGGAAAAATGTGAGACGTAGGCGCCGGCAAAGCACCCTATTAGGGTTGCGATAAAAAGCGCATATATCTTTACCCGGGTAATGTTTACCGCAGAGGCCAAAACGGCCTGATCATTATCCTTTACACCTGCGAAGACAAGCCCGATATCCTCACCACACAGCCTCCTCAGAGCGAAGATGGAAACAAGCACCACCACCATAATGAGATATACGCCAACCCACGCGTTGGGAAAGCCCGCAACTGGGCTTAACCCCTCAGTGCCCCTGAAAAGACCGGTTGCTAAAATGATACTCGTGCCCAAGAAGGGGAACATAAATGTGACTACGGCGAAGTAAATGCCTCGAAGTGGCAGGCAGGGGAGCCAAAACAGCGTGCAAATTACTGCGCCTCCAAAGGTCCCGATGGGTATGGTCAGAACCACTGGCCAGCCGAGGTAGAAATTTAGTGAACCGGATATGTAGCCACCAACCCCGACCATGAATGCGCCGCCGATGCAGACCAGCCCTACGCGCTCGGCCAGGAAATCATACGAAATGGCAAGCAGGGCATAAACGGCTGCAAAACACAAAACCCTCTGCCAGTAAAGGCTTGGCACAAGCAAAGGCGCAACGAGTAGCACGAGGACCAATCCCGCTCTGGGCGCTAATAGGTACCCTATCTCACGCCAGGAGTTAACAGCATACAGGCCCTCTGTTCGTGCCTTTATGCCACGATCAAGCCTTTCCTTGCGTCTTTCCTCATCTACCATCCCTAGACCCTTTCCTCCAGCTCCTTCTGCTTGCCCAAGAGCCCTGAAGGTCTCACAATCAGAATAAGAATAATGAGCCCAAAGATGAGCACATTGTTCCACATGGTCCCACCAAAGGCGGACATAATGGTTGTCCCAAGGCCAAGGACAAGGGCGGCAAGCAAGGTGCCTGCCCAACTGCCCAGCCCCCCGATGACGCATACAGCAATGGCATGGGTCAATACATGATACCCTGACTCAACGTTCACATTGCCTAAAGGCATAATAGCTACGGCAGCTATCCCAGCCAGGGCTGAGCCAATGGCTAACGCAACAAGAGCCATGCGATCGGAGTTTATGCCTATCATCAAAGCGGCTCGCTCATTTTGTGCCATGGCTTTGAGGGCCAATCCGATTCGATGATAGTGGGTGAAGAGCCATGTGCAACCGAGAATGAGCACCCCCAGTGCGATGATGAGTAGACGATGAATATCTATCATCAGCCAGGATGTGGACACCACCCCGTCATAGAACGGCGGCAGCACATAGCCCGGTCCGATGAACCCCTTGAATCCACCAATCCCCTGCAAACGTAACCCTTCCAGGATTGCCAGGGCGATAGCAAAGGACACAATGATTTCTGATATGGGCATGCCTCTGACCCGGATCATGACAAAGCGATATATGGCCATGCCGGCCAGGGAAACGATAATGAGGGAAATGAGGATGCTCAGCCAGAAGGGTAGGCCAGCATTATTCATGAAGCTCCAGGTGATGAATCCTGTCACAACATATAATGCCCCGTGAGCGAAGTTGGGTAGCCTGCTAATGCCATAAACAAAGGAAAATCCGACGGCCATCAAGAAAAATATCATGCCGTTTACCAATCCATAGACGATCACGTCCACGGCTGCTACCTCCTAAGCCAAGAATCCTGCCCTAGAGATTAGGCCTTCAGTTGGTCCCGAACGGGGGTTGAACCAGCCACTGATTGCTTCGGACTTTTCCTGGAGTAATGGAGTAGTGGAGCAATGGAGTGATGAAAAAACAAATGGCGGAACTTCAGAATAAAATCTTTACCCAACACTCCAGTACTCCGATACTCCAACACTCCGTTTCACCCGGCCTCTCCAATGGCAAAGGCAGACAACATTAACTGCGCCCACAGGAGTTGTATTTCTGGGGCTTCTGAACGTGCCGTTGGAGTTTCCCGAATATATAATAAGGTAAAGTCTACTCTGTCAACCTGGATCTTTCTGTCGGCCTAGATATTTGGGTGCAGCTTAAGAGGATTTAACGTATCCACAAAACAGGGGGACGCTGGTAAATAAGTAAATAAGTTAGCCCTGAAGCGCTGAAAAGCAAGTAACTTTAAAAACTTAACCGAAGTTTCTTACTTATTTACCAGCGTCCCCCTTTTGGTGGTTGCAATCAAGTGATGAAATAGGGTACATTCTGAAAATAGACGCGGAGGGAAACCCCGCAGAAAATCAAATTTTTGGAGTTGATCTCATGACTCGAGAAGACAAAGGACACTACGCGAAAAAGCATCCATCGGACCGCAAAATCGATGAGAAACTCGCTGAGGCAGTCAAAGGCCGCATATCAGAAGGGAAGATATCCTGTGCTGCCGCCTTTAGGATTGCCAATGATCTAGAGGTTTCACCCCTTCAGGTGGGTTTCACCATTGACGTTCTGGAAATTCCTTTAACCAAATGTCAGTTGGGCCTTTTCGGGTATAAACCGAATAAAGGATTCGTCAAGCCGGCTGAATCGGTGTCATCTGCTTTGGAAGATGCCATTCGCCAGGCTTTGGTCAATGATCGCCTTTCCTGTGCCGCCGCTTGGGAGATCGCTGAAAGGCTCGGTGTTGGCAAAGTGGATGTGACCGCTACCTGCAATGCGCTCAAGATCAAGATCTCTTCCTGCCAGTTGGGAACTTTCTAAATACCTGGCAATCTCTCGCCACTTTTTTAAGGCCCTATCTTTTGAGCCTCTTTGGGAATTGGGTTCCCGTCATTGCGAGGAGTCCTGCCCGCGCGGGACGAACTATATCTATTACAGTGGCTACTTGTTTTTCATACCTGCGGCGTAATTAAAGTATCCGGAACAACCAGGTCTGGGCCAGAGATTGCTTCCCCCGCTCTTCAGCGGGGTCGCAATGACAGTGTGCGCATTTATCAAATGTCTCGTCTTATCTAAGGCTGGATGGGATAAGTGCGTCAAAGCTTTAGCAAGATGATGGAGACAACGGTCAAGGAAATGCCAAGAAGCCTTGAGGGCGTCAGTTTCTCCCTGTAAATCAGGGCAGACAAAGTGATGGCGATAATGAAATGCATACCTATTATGGAAGAGATGATAGAAAGCGGTCCCGTCGAGAGTGCTTTAAGATATGAATAGTAGCCTACAAAATTGATCAGGCCCATGGCAAAACCGATAAGTAGCGCATCTTTTGGGTTTTCATTTGCCTCTTCTGTTTGCAGCCTCTTTCTCATTCCGAGAGCGAAAACGCTTGAAGCTATATACGAGATGGCAATAAAGGCCATTTTGTTTGTGTGCATGGCGGCAAATTTGCTCGAAATTATAGCTACGGCACCGGCTATTAGGGCAACGAATATGCACAGAAAGCCCGTTTTTCTTCTTCCATAGGACGACGTCTCATCACTAAAATCCCTTGTTAAGAGGACGATTACCACCATAGCGAGTACGATGCCTATGACCTGATAAAAAGATGGACGATCTTTGAAAAAGAGGATGGAAAATATGACCACGAAGACAGCACTCAGCCTGATAATCGGATAGGCGACACTGGCAGGAATATTCTTCAACGCCTCTATGTGAGTGACCGTGGCCAAGAGAAAAGCGACGCTATTTACCAGGCCAATAAACAACAGAAATCGGAGATTCGTAACTGTCTCTTCTAAGACGAGAAAGAGGACTGAACTCAAAACAGCTACAGTGGCCATGAAAGAGAAGGTTGTCCAGGCCGTATTGCATCTTTTTTCAGCAGAGACCTTGTACAAGAATCTCTGCGTACCCATAAGAAACAAAGCAATAATTGCGAAGCTGTACCAAGTTTCCATGCATTCTTCCAAACGGCTAAATCTGCCGCTTCCCCAACTTTCCCCTTTGATTACCCAACACAATTAACTACTATCTATTTGATAAGATTTCAACGCGTTATAAAATCGCTTCACGATTTTATAGAAAAATTCCTCTGGAACGGAATCGGGGAGCGAGCTATTATTCCCCTGCAACACAATGAGCGAAAATTTCAAACTGTTATGAATA
>DAOVAK010000140.1 GCA_030671095.1 Deltaproteobacteria bacterium
CGTGAATTGGTTATCTCCCAGTGGAGAGTCATCTACAGAATATCGAAAAAGAGCGTATACGTTTTATCAGTATTGGATTCACGCCAAAATATTGAAGATATCCTTCTGAAGAGACTCATTAATTCGAAATTATAAAACTAATCTTTGCTGAGAGAACAAGGCGTCAACAGGCTGTTTTGAACTGACACCTTCTTTGGCGCGATATTCCAGTATTCCAAACAGATAAGAGCTGAATTTTCCTTCAAATTTTATGGACCCTATTAGAGATACAGTCCGAAAGGTCAAAGAGACCATATTCCGATACCAGATGTTAGATCCGGGGGATCTCTGTATTGTGGGGGTCTCAGGGGGGCCTGACTCTGTATGCCTTCTCCATATTCTACATGAACTCAGGGGGGAATTGGAAATCAGGTTAGTGGTGACCCATTATGACCACGGACTCAGGGAGAAAGAAGATGAGGCCGAGACCCGCTTTGTCCGGCGTCTGGCCTCGTCCTTGGCTCTTCCCTTTGAGAGCGAAAAAGCCTCCTTGCTCAAAGAAGGCATCACATCTTCGGTGGAGGAAAGGGCGAGAAATGCGCGATATGCTTTTTTTGAAAGGCTAAAGGATAAGCTGTTTGCTCAAAAGATTGCCCTAGGCCATAATCTGAACGACCAGGCGGAGACCGTCCTCATGAGGCTTTTAAGGGGTAGCGGCCCCTCTGGCCTAACCGGTATTCCGCCGTCCAGGGAGAATACGATCATCAGGCCGTTAATTGAAATCCAACGTGAGGAAATTGAATCCTATTTAAAGGCCAGAGACCTCTCATATGTCATAGACAGTTCCAATCTTCAAACCGATTATCTGAGAAACAAGATCCGGCTGGAGCTCTTGCCGCAGCTACTGGAATACCAGCCCAGGCTCATAGACCATTTGGGACAGTTAGCCCGCATCATGGGAAGTGACAATAAGTATCTGGAAGAGCACGCAGAAGACTGGGTGGCAAGAGAGGCCGAACAAAAGTTTGTAGGAGATATTTTGATACCCGTACAATCTTTCCTTGACCTCCCACCGCCTATCAGGAACCGAGTGACCAGACACTTACTGAGAAAGGTGCGCAAAAACCTTCGCAGGATAGACCACGGTCATATTGAATCTGTGCACATACTGGCCAAAAGCAAGAATCCACAAGGCATTTTGAATCTGCCTGACGGGCTCACAGTCAAACGGGTATATGGCAAGTTGGCTTTCATGGCGGGCCATGGGGACAAACCCGTTGAATTGTATTATCGTCTGGATGGTGTTGGAACGTATTATCTTGAAGAGATTGGCCGATCCATAACCCTTGGGGAAATGGAACGGGATGCGGATTTGAACCTGCAGAATCAGGAATGGACGGCATATTTAGACGCTGACAAGCTTCAGTATCCGTTGATCTTAAGAAACTTTAGGCCAGGGGATAGATTTGTCCCCCTTGGAATGGTGGGACACAAAAAGATAAAGGATTTTTTCATAGACCTTAAAATCCCCTCTGAGATGCGGGCCGTGACACCCATATTGGTGAACCGGGATACCCCGGTCTGGATTTGCGGTCACAGGATTGACGACAGATTCAAGGTCACGTCTGAGACAAGAAGAATCCTGAAAGTAGCCATTCACTGACTCCACCTCTTTAGGCTTATTGTCAAGGCGCCGTTGAATTCAACTTTGTGGGAGTATTGGAGTAATGGAGTGCTGGAGTATTGGAATATTGGAGGACTGGAGTAGTTGAGTAACGGAGTATTGGATTTGTTAGAATTGAAGAGGGTTCTATTTCAATAGATTATAAGAATTTCAAAAGGTTAATCAGAGACGTGAATTAAGGCAAGAATAGGGTATAAGGACCCGTCCAGGTTCAGGCCGCAAGCCGTTCCTGAAGGTCATGGGCAGGTAAAATCTCGGAAGGCAAACAAACAGAAGCCGGATCGGTCAGTCAACCAGCCTCTTGTTTATAGTTTATCTCCCCTTCCAGGTAATCCATGAATCCTCTTTTCTGAAGCGTAATTTTGGGGTTCTTGGCACCAAAGAACTGGACCAGGTATTGGTAGGCCTTTCGATGATCCATGTGGTGACCACAGGTCTCAAAGGTCACTGCAGCGTAATTGAACTCTGGCCACGTGTGGACGGCGATGTGAGACTCGGCAATGGTAACGGTACCGCTAACCCCCCACGGTTTAAAGGTATGGAACGAGTGCCCTATCACTTCGGCTCCCATGAGTTCGACTGCCTTCAGCATCCCCTCCTTAATCTCATCTTCATGGGTAAGCCTGTCGTGATCGCACTCATAGAGGTCTATGAGAACGAGGTCTAACAGGGCATACAATTTCCTCACCCCCTTACTATTTTTATTTACGTGTTGAAGTTCTCAACTCCTTTCAAAACAATCCTCCTGCACGGAGGATTGCCCGGTAAACCCGGAAGATTTTAAGGGTTTTGCCCAGAAGATGAGCGCGGAGTATATGGCAAACTTTCTGTCAGGTCAAGAACTTATCACCTCTTTCTCAAAAAACTTCCTTATTTGACGCCTGAAAGGAGGCCTGATGACTCCTTTCTCCGTAATAATGGCAGACACATACCGGTTTGGCGTGATATCAAATGCCGGGTTCATGGCCTTGACACCTGGGGGTCCAATCTCTTTTTTTCGGAAATGGCTTATCTCCTCAGAATTTCTCTCTTCTACGGGGATCTCCTCACCAGATTCAATGCTCAAATCGATGGTGGAGAGGGGGGCAGCCACATAGAAGGGAATCTTATTCTCCTTTGCCAATACAGCGACTTGGTAGGTCCCTATCTTATTCGCCACATCTCCGTTTGCGGCTATCCTGTCCGCTCCCGTGATGACCAGGTCCACCTTTCTCTGCTGCATGAACGATCCAGCCGCATTGTCAGTAATCACGGTGACTGGAATTCCATCCTGCATCAGTTCAAAGGCCGTTAAGCGAAGCCCCTGGAACCAGGGTCTGGTTTCATCCGCCAGCACGTCTACCAGTTTGTTGGCCTCGCGGGCTGCCCTTACCACACCCAGCGCTGTCCCGTAGCCGCCTGTGGCCAACGATCCGGCATTACAGTGGGTCAAAATGCTCGCTTTTCTCGGTACAAGTTCTTGCCCATGTTTACCTATTCTTCGGTTGATCTCTATATCTTCCGCGAGAATCTTTTCCGACTCCTGCCTGAGGGCATTTTTGATTTCCGCTACAGACCTTGTGGCCATTTTCTCCACCAATCCTGACATCCTGTCTACGGCCCATTTCAGGTTAACCGCCGTGGGCCGAGCCTTTACCATCTGGTCTGCCATTTTTCTAAACTGCTTCCTGAAAGCGTTGAACGAAGTAGCCCTAATGTTTTCAGCCCCTGAGGCCAAACCCATGGCGGCTGCCACGCCTATGGCTGGCGCACCTCTGATGACCATCTTCTCAATCGCCTTTATGACATCCCTGTACCCCTTGCAGGTATACCATTCGATCTTTCCGGGGATCTTTCTCTGGTCAATCATTCGAATACGCTTGCCATCCCATTCTATGGTCGGAATCATGTAATACCTCCAATTGGCGTACTGGAATACTGGAGTGGCCCACTTCGCCATAGTAGCCTGTGGCTACGACGGTTGAATGGAAGTGTTGTATTTCTTGCGCTGATTTGTCTGAAAGGCAGTAATTTCTATCTACTATCAAGTACCCCTCTACTCCATCACCCCATGTCGTTAACCTCACCATTGGGCACGACGGAGCCATGGAGGGCGAGGGAGGCGGGAGATTGTGAAACCGGAGATCCGCCCGCAGGCTGGGAAGCCCGAGCGCGGCGCGAAAAAAAGGGTCGTTTCTGGATGGAAACTAAGTGATTTTCTCTCGCCATCCATAGGGATCCTCCTTCTCCCCATACTGGATGGCTACGATCTCATTGTAAAGCTTTTGGGAGAGTTCGCCCATTTTGCCCCCAGCCACAACGTGGTCTTCTCTCCCGTAGGTTATCTGGCCGACCGGGGATATGACGGCCGCTGTTCCCGTGCCAAATGCCTCTTGAAGGCTTCCGTCTTTGGCAGCAGCGATGACCTCATCAATAGAAAGGGATCGTTCGGTCATCTTCATGCCCCAGTCCTTCACCATGTGGATAACCGAGTCCCTTGTGACCCCTGGCAGGATACTCCCTGTCAATGGGGCTGTAATCACTTCATCTCCTATCACGAAGAACATGTTCATGGTGCCCACCTCTTCCACATATTTCCGCTCATTGGCATCGAGCCACAGCACCTGGGTAAACCCCTTTTTCTGTGCTTCCTTAGCGGCCAACAAGCTCCCCGCGTAATTGCCGGCGGCCTTGGCCTCACCCGTACTCCCCACAGCCGTACGAATGTATCTGTCCTCCACATAAATCTTCACCGGATTCAGACCTTCCGGGTAATAGGCGCCCACGGGTCCAATGATAATAAAACAGAGATACTCGCTGGCCGGGCGAACACCAAGGTGTGGCTCGCTGGCCAACATGGTGGGCCTTATATAGAGGGAAGTGCCTTCACTGTGTGGCACCCAATCCCTGTCCAGCAAAATGAGCTTTTTCATCCCCTCCATGACCAGATCAATATCCACCTCCGGCATGACGAGCCTGGTGGCAGACCGGTTGAATCTCCTGAAATTATCCCTGGCACGGAACAGATAAATGGCGCCGTCTTGTGCCCGATAAGCCTTCATTCCTTCGAATATCAGCTGTCCGTAGTGGAGAGCCATGGCGGCAGGATTGATGTACAAATCGCCAAAGGGCACTATCCTAGGATCAAACCATCCCTTCCCCTCCACATAGTCTATAAGGAACATATGGTCCGAATAGATATCGCCGAATCCCAATTTGGATTCATCGGCGGGTTTTTCTTTTAACTGTTCGGGTTTAGCAGGGTTCACTTTAATTTGCATGACGTTCTCCTCTCCTCATCTAGACCCTGGATATTCCTTTATAAAGCCTATCTTTAACTGGCATCAAGTATCCAGCATCTCTCCGAGCCGGAGGCCAGCATCGCTCAGTTGAAAATAGTCCGATCTTGTTATGCCAGACGCACAAAGTAGCAAGGAAGCCCCATCGCGCTATCCAGCTACATCACATCCTTATCACTTTCTTCAATGGCTCTATCAATCTCTGCCTTTAATGGAGCGGGTAATCCAGGAATATCCACACTTAAGAATCCCCGGACAATTGTCGCAGTGGCCTCATCTTCGCTAAGCCCTCTGGACATCAAATAGGCGATCTCTTCATGGGCGATCTTGCCCACGGCTGCCTCATGGGACAGCTCCACGCCATCAACGCGACCCTCCAATTCTGGTATGGCGTGAATCATGCCACCGTTAAGAAGCAGTCCACGGCACTCCAGATGGGCCTTAATCTCCGGTACCTCTCCTATCAAATGGCCCCTTGCAATGATCTTTCCACCGTTACTTATAGCGCGGGCAATAATTTCCGCCCTGTCTCCTTTCTCTTTCAGATAGATCCTGCCTCCGAGATCAAATTCGGAGCCAGGGCTGCCGACGATGATACTATAAAAACGGGCCACGGCATCCTTTCCGACCAAATGCGTTGTGGGATACATTTGCAGAGAACGCACCGGTTTCATGCATATATAGTTGTTCAAAAAGAGCCCTCCCTCTTCCACCTGGGCGACAGAACGTGGTCGCACGAGCATCTCTTCCGCCCAATTATGGATCATGGTAAAAGTCAATTTGGCGTTTTTCTTCACAAAGAATTCCGAGATCCCTACGTGCACACCTTTTTTCATATGAGGTGAGGTTGAACAGCCCGTGATGATGTGGAGCTCTGAGTTTTCTTCAGCAATGATAATATTGTGCACATTCTGCTGCAGACCATCTTTGTCTAAATAAAGGCATGCCTGGATAGGATAGATGGATTTGCTCCCGGGTAGCGCCCGGATGACATATCCGTCATGCAATCCCAGCTCTGCCGCAGAGGTGTATTTGTCGGTGTCCACAGCCGCCAGTTTCCAATAATAATCTCCAATCCAATCATACGCCTCCAGGGCTTTTCGGATGGGGATCACTTCAATCCCCTCCTGTTGGGAATGGCAGTGGATCACCGATGTGTCTTTCTGGAAGTAGGTCCCACCTCGATTCTTTTGTCTGACATCCAGTCCGGCCATAATGAGCCGCTGCTGCTCTTCCTCCGGAAGTTGGCACATGTCTTCATCAGTCAGGTAAGAATGAGATACGGACGCAGCATCAAATTCCTCCAGGTTGATATCTGGGCCGATGGTTGCCTTTTTATCTTTAACCAGGGTCGCTCTTTCTCTTAACTCGTCCCTGTTATACATCGTACACACTCCTCGTATCCTGATTCACCAACACAGTTCAAGATTTCCCCTGGATTACTGACACAACTCAGCATCCCATCATAGAGCACCTGCCCTTTATCAGCGGACACATAATCCAGAATGTATCCCGTATGGGTGATAATCAGTCCCATCTTTGTCCGCTCAAGCTTTATCTTCATCCTAGACTTGCTCTCTGTAGGCATCCCGTCTTTCTGCAACAGTTCAGCGATCGTGTGCCCCACCAAGGCTATATTTTCCAGATCCACCCCCGATTCAGGCTCATCAAAAAGCATCAGATCGGGATTCTGCGCCATCAATTGAAGCAACTCGGAACGTTTGATTTCACCGCCTGAAAAACCAGCATTCACATCCCGGTCTAACAATGTCTCAAAATTGACCCGCTTGGCCAGCTCATGTTCATCCACTCCTTCTTTGGCGCAGAGCTTGACCATTTGTCGGGTCTTTAGACCATTTATCGTGGGAGGACGCTGGTAAGACATCCCAATTCCCAACTCTGCCCGCTCGTTTATGGGCAGGTGGGTAATATCCTGCCCTTTAAAACTCATTTTACCGGCCACCACCTTATATTGGGGGTAACCCATAATGGTCATCAGGAGAGATGTCTTTCCCGATCCGTTTGGACCAAAAAGCATATGTGTCTCTCCTGGATGAATTTCCAGATCAATATGCTGAAGGATCACCTTTCCGGCGATTTCCACCTGCAAATCTTCTATG
>DAOVAK010000651.1 GCA_030671095.1 Deltaproteobacteria bacterium
CGACCTTTGTCATGGTCAGGCTGGACCGTCTGATAGGCTGGAATCTCATCCACACTGGCCCCCATCTTCACCAGCTCCACAGGAAGGACTTCCCTCGCCTTGGCTGCGCGGGGCAATAAAATCTTTTTCCCCTTTACACCCCATTGCTTGAAGGCTTCCACCACCGCTTCGGCGCGGTACTCGTCGGGAACCAAATCAGGCTTAATGCCTTTTCTATATACAGCCTCCGCCGTCTTGGGACCTATGGCCCCCACCTTGATGTCATTCAGTTCCCGCATGTCCAATCCAAGATGCTCCAATCGCTCAAAAAAATATTTGACGCCATTTACACTGGTAAAGAGTAGCCACTGGTAGCGCTCCAGACGCATCATGGCCCGATCAAGCGTATCCCAGCTCTTGGGAGGCACCACCTGAATCGTGGGAAACTCGATACACGCGGCACCCAACTCAGTTAAACGCACGAGGAAACCACTCGCCTGCTCCCGGGCTCTCGTTACCACAATCCGTTTCCCAAAAAGGGGCTTGTTTTCAAACCAGTTCAACTGTTCCCTCAGGTTCACGATGTCCCCCACAACGATAATGACCGGGGGTTTCAATCCTTCTTTCTGAGCGCGCTCGGCAATATCCTGAAGCGTACCCACGACTGTCTTCTGCTCTGGCACGGTCCCTCTGTGAATCAGAGCAACAGGTGTGTCCGGAGAACGTCCATGCTCCATGAGGCTTTTTGCAATCTGCTGTAGATTCCCGACGCCCATGAGAAAAACCAGAGTCCCCACGCTAGTCGCCAGTTTGTCCCAAGCAATGCTTGACGTCTCTTTCCTCGGATCTTCATGGCCTGTTATAAAAGCGACCGTGGATGTGTAGTCGCGATGTGTCAAAGGAATTCCCGCATAGGCAGGTACAGCGATGGCTGAAGTCACGCCAGGCACAATCTCGAAAGAAACACCCGCCTTCACGAGTTCCTCTGCCTCCTCACCGCCTCGACCAAATATAAACGGATCCCCTCCCTTGAGCCGGACAACCATGAGACCCTGTTGCGCCTTGTCCACGATAAGCTTGTTTATCTCCTCCTGACTGAGGGTGTGGTCTCCTCCCTTTTTACCCACATAGATTAATGCCGCCTTTTCATCCGCATGATCGAGAAAGGCCTCATTCGCCAGATAGTCATATATGACCACATCGGCCTTTTCCAGGCAGGTCTTTCCCTTGATGGTCAACAGACCCGGATCGCCAGGCCCTGCTCCTACGAGATAGACCTTACCTTTCTTATTCTGTTCCATGCTTTAACATCCTATCGAATTAGCCGCAGACACACGCAGACATACAAGACTTTTTCCTCTGCCGACATTGGCAGAGGAAAAGGCTTGCAGCGATAATGCCTTTTGGGCGAACAATTCTTTCAGGCAAAATAAGTGTGGTGATGTGAGCTTCGACAAACTCAAACCACTTGGATCAACCTGAATTTTTAAGAGACGCCAACGATTCTATTCACGCTTTTCCATAAATCCGTTCGAGTATCTCATCGGCGCCGGAGGCAAGAAGCCTTCTGGCAAGACGGATACCCAGGTCTTCAGCCTCATTCTTTTCCCCTGTGATTTTATCTCTGATAATCTTGGAACCATCCAGCTCAGCAACCATCCCCTCCAAATCCAAACGCTCGCCGTTTAGACGACTAAAAGCGGCCATAGGAACCTGACAGCCCCCTTCCAATTCCTTTAAAAAGGCCCTCTCCGCCTTAACCGTAACCTGTGACTCCTCATCATTCAAGAAATCGATCAGCCCTATGGTCTGCTCATCATCATGCCGCACCTCTAGACCCAATGCCCCCTGGCCAATAGCCGGTAGGATCTGTTCCGTGGAAAGAAGCTGACTGATACGGTCTTCAAAACCGAGACGTCTCATTCCCGCTGCTGCCAGAATGATTGCCTGAAATTCCCCGGCTTCCAGTTTCCGGAGCCGCGTATCCACGTTCCCCCTTAGGGGCACCAACTCCAGATCAGGGCGAATGTGAAGGAGTTGGGCTGCCCGCCTCAGACTACCCGTACCCACCCGAGCCCCCTGGGGGAGCTGGTCTAGGTTTGGACATTTTATGGAGACAAAGGCATCGTGGGGATCCTCCCGTTCTGGAAAGGTTGCGAGAATCAGACCTTTTGGCAACGCTGCGGGCACATCCTTTATACTGTGAACGGCCAAGTCGACACGTTCATTTAAAAGGGCCTCTTCAATCTCTTTTACGAATAGCCCCTTTCCCCCGATCTTGGCAAGGGGGGAATCCAGTATCTTATCTCCCGTGGTCTTGATCCTGACCAGCTGCACCTGCGCATGGGGGTGCCTGCCCTCTATTTTCTTCTTCACCCATTCACTCTGGACAAGGGCGAGTTTGCTCCCACGTGTACCGATTCTTAAAAGCATATTTTTGAAGTGACTAAAGTGATCTAAAGTGATCTAAAGTG
>DAOVAK010000073.1 GCA_030671095.1 Deltaproteobacteria bacterium
TTTTTATGAGATGGTAAAGGGGGTATACATGCTGGGAAAAAGTAAGGGCGTGAAGAAAGACGACGAGGCTGCGGTCAGCCCGGACTTCGTGGCCGAACAGACCGTCATTGGCGAGCACATATCCATCAAAGGCGGCATCAAGGGGAAGGAAGACCTGGTCATCAACGGCTCGGTAAACGGTACCATCAAGCTGGGCGGGTGCCACCTTACCGTAGGTCCCACGGGCCAGGTGGAGGGTGAGATCCACGCCGACAACGTGACCATCAGCGGCCGGGTGAGCGGCAACATAAAGGCTCTCGACAAGGTGGAGATCACCAAAGAGGCCGACTTCAACGGCGAGGTCAAGGCCAAACGGATCTCAGTGGAGGACGGTGCCTATCTCAAGGCGGTCATCGAGTTAGAGAAGGATGCGGAGAAAAAGGCTGTGCCCGCCGATAAGCTCGCCGACCAGGCGGCTCCCGGTCCAGACAAAGAGCCCCTCACCCTCATCAGCGAGACCGACAAGAGGAAGTGATCCTTGGCCAGCTTAGCCCACCGTGCCGGGGAAGGTGCTTACCCTGAGCCTGACCTGGCAGACTACACCAGCAATGTGCTTCGGCTGTTTGTTGAAGCCCTCCGGCGACGCCAGGAGCCACAGGTGCTGGACGTGGGGCCCGTGTGTGGTGAGAACATTAGCTTCTTGGCCCACCGGGTCAGGAGGCTCTACGTCTGCGACATGTTTCTTCGCGTGGACCGAGACCGCCGCAAGGGTGTTCCCCTCAGCTGGACCTGGCAGCACCTGGACTACCCGCCCCAGAGCTTCGATGGAATTTTGCTGTGGGACTTGGCTGATCACCTGGACGATCGTGAGGTGGTAAGGCTTGTGGAATTATGCCGGACCATGGTGAGACCGGGCGGCATGGTGGCGGTTTTCGTCTTAGGGGCGAAGGTACTTTCAAACACGGTGAATTCCTTCGTGATCGGCGACGGGTTGCGGTTGAACCTCCGTCCCCAACCTCATCTGGACCTTCCGCTATACGTCCGCCAGAACCGAGAAGTGCTGTCCTTGTTCACCCCTTTCACCCCAGTCAGATCCTTCATCTACCGCACCGGGCTCAGGGAGTTCCTCTTCCAGCTCGACTAGGCGGCCGGCGCGCTCGTTCCCTTGCTGTCAAAAGAGGATCGTAGAATTGAAGGAATGGGTCAGCTTTCTTGTGAATAAACGGGGCCAGGCCCTGACATGAGACATTCCTCCATCTTCGGCCAAAATAATATTAGTGGAGACCGTCTCAAAATATTTCAATATCTTGTGGTATTGGCATAGGTAAACCGCGCCGCTGAGCTCGATCATTGGATGCCCTTTCACTTAACCTCTGAGGTCACAGATGGAAGAATTAAAAAACTGTCCGATCTCGATATCTGAAGTTGTTCGTTCACGTGCCATTGTGCGGGATTTCATAAAACCGACCCAGCTGCTATATTATGAGGGGCTATCCAGGTTAATTGGCGCAGAGGTGTACGTAAAGCATGAAAATCACAATCCCACCGGCACCTTCAAGATACGCGGCGGAACGAACCTCATGTATCATCTCAAACAGCACGACATTGATGGAGTCATTACATTCTCCACCGGCAATCACGGATTGTCTATTGCAACAGCCGCGAAATGGTTTGGTTTGAGCGCCGTAGTCGTTGTCCCAGAGAACAATAACCCGGTCAAAAACCGCACAATAATCGAGTGCGGCGCTGAATTAGTGGAAGCCGGAGCGACCTTTGAGGAAGCCTCTCAGACAGTTGACCAGCTCTGTCAGGAGAGATCTCTGTACTACGCACACCCGGCGAACGAACCGTTATTAATCAACGGAGTTGGTACCGAATTCCTGGAAATCATAGAGGATTTGCCTGATATTGATGTAATGATCGTTCCGATCGGTGCCGGCAGCGAAGCCGCAGCCGCCATCACCACGCTGCGCGCGTTTCGCCGGGATATTGAGATAATTGTCGTTCAAGCCGAGAACTCACCGGCAGCATATCATTCATGGCGAAAAAAAGAGATCTCTCACGGCCCTAACACCACATTTGCCGGCGGGTTTGCCACAGGGAAAGCCTACCAAGTGCCTTTTGAAATCTACAAAGAGGGCCTGGATGACTTTGTGCTCATCACTGAGGATGAAATTTACGATGCTATAGGCCTGGCCTTTTTCTATACCCACAATCTCGCCGAAGGAGCCGGTGCAGCTCCTTTTATGGCAGCCTATAAGCTCAAAGAAAAGCTGAAGGGAAAAAGGCTGGTGCTTCAAATGAGCGGTTGTAATGCCTCACCGGATGAAATAATTGAGGCGAGCAGGCGAGATGCCTTCAAGAAGGGAGTCATAGGCTAGGCTGTGCATCCAACAATCCGCTCGGGCTCGTGTGGATCCAGCCTGGCCGGCCCGTGCATTCCAGTGCCAGCATGAGTCGCTCAAAGAACAAAAAGGGGGAGGACATATCCGTGAATTTTTAAATGATCTGGCCCAAGAAGAGGTCGACAATCAATTTCTAAAGCCGAAGGTTGTAGGAATTGGAGGTAGCCCGAGAAAAAAAGGAAATTCCGATGTGCTTTTGAGGCATATTCTGAACAGAGTCAGAGAAAACAAAAGTGTGTAGCGCGGGGGACATCCTAAGTATTTCAATATTTTGCGGTATAGGCATAAGGAGGGCCTCATTTGATTGGAAAAGAGAGACTTGGTGCTAAGAAGAATGGATATCGCTAGATCAATTATTCTATTGAATTATTGAAGTACGTCCCGCTTTTCAGTTGACCATCACACATTTCACCCTGCAGCCTTTTCATCGCCAAGTAATGTAGCCAGCTATAAATCTATAAAATTTTAATGCTATTCTGATTTAGAAAGGATTTTCATATTTGTCCCTTATATAATAAGCCAAACAGCATCATGTGATATAAATAATTTGCCATATCATTAGTCTGAAATGGGCTTATTCCCGCGTATTTATTTATATTTGTTAGTTGTTATTTCCATATTTTTCTTGACTTACGAATAGCGTTCATATATTTAGTAAAATTAGACTTGAAAAATATGATTATATGTGAAATATCAATTACTTAACTGCGTTCAATAAATTCATGGCCAAAAAGGAATTAATGGAAGACACGCGAGCGAGAATCATCGATGCTGCGAGGACGCTTTTCGCTGAGCAAGGATATCAGCAAACAACAATTGCTGAGATTGCCAAAATGGTTGGCTTATCCGAGGGGAGTATCTATGAGCATTTCCGGGGAAAAGAGGATTTACTCCTGACCATACCCGATGTCTGGGTGACTAATGCAATAGAGGAACTGGAACTGCAGCTTTTGGGTATTCAGGGTGCTATCAACAAGCTCAGGAAATTTTTATGGTGGTACCTCCACTATATCGAAAGCGAGCCATTAACTGCGAAGGTGGTCTTTCTTTTTCTCAAAACCAATCCCAATTTTCTCCATACGGATGTCTACCCCAACGTGAGAATCTTTTATTCATATCTATTAAAGATATTTGAGGAAGGACGCGAATCCGGTGAAATGAGGGAGGACTTAAATCCCTTCATTGCCAGAGCCATATTCCTGGGAACAATCGAACACATGGTCATCCGGTGGCTGTTAAAGGACACGAATTACTCCTTGTTCGACAATTTAGAACAAACCTTTAAAACACTGGTTGATGGCTTCCGGAGACGCGAGTCAGAAACTTAGCCATGGGTAGATATTGTCCTCAATTGAAAGATATCAAGAGCTGAGAGGCAAAACAGTACCAGCGCTTCTCCTGGAAAGGGTGAAACAGACCCCTCGTGATGTCGCCTACCGTGTAAAAAAATTTGGAATCTACAACGAGAGAACATGGTCAGATTTCGGTCGACTTGTTGCCAGTTGCGCTCTGGGGCTCATGGGTTTAGGGTTGAGGCGAGATGAACGAGTGGCCGTAATGGGTGATCCATGTGAGGAGTATATCATCTGTGAACTAGCCGCCCAAGCCCTGGGCGCTGTAACCTACGGGATTTATCCAACATCATCCCAAAGGGAATTACAGTTTCTCATGGAGGATGGGGGAGCCTCCATTTTCGTAGCCGAGAATCAGGAGTACGTGGATCGCGTCCTGCCTATTTTCGAAGAACTACCTCGTTTGAGGCATATCATCGTTATCGATACGAAAGGCATCTTAATGTATGACCACCCCTCGCTGGTTGCCTACGAGGATCTCATGCAGGATGGCGAGAGAAGGCTACCCTCAGATCAAGGATTAGTCGAGGAGAAGGTTCGTGAAATCAAGCCCTCTGATGATCTTTTCATCGTTTATACCTCGGGAACTACGGGTAATCCCAAGGGTGTGCTTATCAGTCACGGGAAACATTTGGCTGCTGCATACACGTTAATCGACAGCTATCCAATCTTGTCAGAGATACCCCATCGCACCGTTGCATACCTTCCTTTGTGCCATGTCCTCGGCAAAGACGTGGCAGTCACATTGCCCCTCGTCACTCATATCGTTCCTCACTATGGAGAAAGTATCGAGGATTTGGGTCAAACCATTTTTGAGACAGCCCCGACTGTGCTGTTCACTGTGCCACGATACCTGCAGAAATTTCTATCCAGTATTATCGTTGGCATCGAAAACACCAGCTCCTTGAAGAAATTCCTATACAGGAGAGCGGTAAAAGTAGGTCGCCGCCACCTTAAGAATATTTGGGATAACAGAAAGGATTCATTAGTAAGCCTCCTCTATTTCCTCTTTTATCATGTGACGTTCAGGCCAATCTTAAACAAGATCGGGTTAGATAAGCTCAAGATTTGCCTCTCGGCAGGGGCGCCGCTTCCACCCGAGGTCATGGCTTTGTGGCAGATCTATGGACTCAACCTTTCCGAATTCTATGGCCAAACGGAAACCGGAGGAGCCATTATTTCCGCCCAGGGATCATACTTCCCCCGCCCGGGTCACGTGGGTGTTCCGCCTAAGGGATGGGAAGTGAAGCTCTCGGAGAACGGGGAGATCATGATACGTGGCGAGGACATCTTCGAATGCTACCTCAATAACCCCGACCTTACCAAAGAGGTTATTGATGAGGAAGGATGGCTTCACAGCGGTGATGTGGGTGAGTGGACTCCAGAGGGAAATCTCAAGATCATAGACCGGGCGCGAGACATTATCGTCACCTCAGGAGGAAAGACGCTCAGCCCAACATTCATGGAGAATATCCTGAGATCCAGTCCCTATATCAACGAAGCCGTTATTTTTGGCCACAATCGGAAATATATATCTGCCCTTATTGAGATCGACTTTGACACCGTTTCAGATTGGGCGCGAATCAACAACATTTCCTATACCGGTTTCACAAGTCTGGTCGAAAATCCGAATACCAAGAAACTGATTGGTGTTGAGATTGAAAAGGCCAACCAGGAATTGGCTCGGGTCGAGCAGATAAAGACATTCCGAATTATACCAAAAATCCTGGACCCTGAGGAAGATGGTGAACCGGTCACGCCAACACGGAAGGTGAAACGAGAACTCATGTACGACAAATTCAGGGACCTCGTTGAATCCATGTACAGCAATAGAGAAGAGAGCATGGTGGCATCAGAAATAGGGGATTTATTAACCACATAACCTTGATTCAAGATTTCTTGAATCAAAAAAGAAAAGGAGGTGCGTTATGTTTAGCAAATGGCTATTGGGAATTTTCGTCTTCGTCTTTTTGGCAATATTTTCCCTCACCCCGGCAGTCGCTAAAGATGCCTATGTGATTGGCTGCAGCATGGCCGTAACAGGACCGGGGTCGGGCACCTATGCACAGATAAAGCAGGCAATGGACATCTATTTCGACGATGTCAATGCGAGGGGGGGGATAAACGGGCATCCTGTGAAGATCATCGTCGCGGACAATGCCGGCCAACCGTCCAAAGCGGCGGCACACGCAAAGAAATTCGTGACTCAGGACAAAGTTATCATTGTCATGCTTGTCAGCTTGTCCAGCACCTACGCCCCTGTTGTGAAGGTCACAAAGCAATATGGGGTTCCGCTGTTTTATGGCGGAGCGGTTTGTCCCGAAGCGTGCTATCCCCCCAAGGCGGATCCGAATCAATTCTGCTCCACCGCGTTTGGGGCGAAATTTGACAGCCAGTTTGCGGTACCTTTCATCCACGAGCAGGCCAAGGGGCGATTAAAGCTGGGTTTGGTCGCAATGAACATACCCATATCGCGCGGGGAGATCGATTACGCGGAACGGCTCGCGAAAGAGAGGGGGATGGAGGTCGTGGATAAAGTGGCCACTCCTCCACCGACCCCGGATTACACGCCTTATGCGACGAAGATCAAGAATGCGGGGGCAACTTGGGTGTATACCTGGGCTCCATGGGGCTGTCAGATTAGAACCTTCGAGGCATTGCGCAAGATTGGCTGGAAGGGAAATTACTTGGCCTACGGCCATATCCAGGCGGAAGACGAGCTGAAGAGACTCAAAGATGATGGTCTCTACGTGTTCGGCACAAACGCCTTCTTCGCCGATAACACGGAGATCCATCGTGACATAATCGCAGCGACTAAAAAGGCACGGAGTGTCTATCCCTACACGCAGCTTATGGAGGGGTGGATCGCCGCAATGGTATTCGAGGAGATACTAACAAATACCCCCTGGCCACCAACCCCGGAAAAGGTCAGGACCGCCATGAATAACATCCACGTGGATACCAAAGGCCTCAAAGGGGGTCCTCTGATCTGGACTGAGGATAACCACTTCAGGAAGGTGACCCACTATCGAGCCTACAAGTGGGATTCCTCGAAGGGCGGGATCGTAATTGTCAAGGATTGGACACCTGTTGAAGTGAAGTAGGCCCAAACCTTCGACGAGATTTCCGTCAGATGGTAAGGTCATCGTTGATGTACCCGGTACGAATGCCCGCATCGATTGCCTTTACTATTAGAGGCTGGGGCATAAGGCCCCAGCCTTTTCAAAATAACCCCTCTTGTTACCAGGGTGGTTTGCCCGGAAGGGCCGTCATAGGAATAGGGCATAGATTCTAAAGACTATCTTCCCTTTTTCAGGATCAATACTCATGCAGATGATCGTTAATTTATTTACATTGTCCAGCCTCTATTGCTTGATTTGCTGCGGATACGTCCTCATTTACCGATCCAGCCGCGTTTTAAACCTGGCTCACGGTGAATTCATGGCAATCGGAGGCTACTTTCTCTTCACGGTGGCAATGGGGCTCTTCTCGCATCCCATTCCCTCATTTCTGGTGGCATGTATATTCAGTTTAGCCATGGGTTTTTTGGTGTACTTTTTTCTTATGAAATTCATGGCTGGGGAGTCGGTTTTCGCGGCTGTTCTTGTCACCATCGCTCTCGGTATTCTGCTCAGGGGACTCATGCCTTTGATTTGGACCTCCCAGTTATGGCATCCCCTTCAGCACCTCACCATGGCAAATGCCTCTCATCAACTCATGGAAGGGGCAGTGATCTCAACCTTTGGCATCATGAAGATTGTGAGCGCTGTCCTGCTCTATCTGACCCTCTTTTTTTGCCTCAAGTTCACTCGATGGGGCCTCAGGATGCTTGCGGTAGGGGAAAATCCTCTCCTGGCCTCGCAGAGAGGGGTTGCACTCCACAAGTATTATGCGCTTTCCTGGGGGATAGGCGCCTTCAGCGTTGGGCTTGCAGGGATGATCCAGGCCTGTGATTCAGGTCTGGAACCCGGGATGTTTGTCATCGGGCTGGCGGCCTTCCCCGTGGTTCTAGTGGGCGGTTTGGACAGCCTACTCGGGGTTATTCCTGGGGCCTTTATCGTCGCTTCGGCGCAAATCATCACAATACACTTTATTAGCCCTCAGGCAAGCGAGGCAGCCCCTTTCGCAGTCCTGCTGCTGATGTTGTTGATTCGACCATGGGGGCTTTTCGGAACCAAGGAAGAACTGGAGAGAGTCTGAAATGGCTTTTGCGAGCGGATATTTCAACACGACATACGAAAAAGACATGGCCATTGTGGAGACTCGCGGCCGTTGGGGGTGGTTAATCACCCTGATTGTGATGCTCATATTTTTCCCCTTCTTTGCCTCGGCCTTTCTCTTGGACCTGGCGACTCAGGTGCTTCTGGCACTAGTAGGCTCTATAGCGCTCATGTTGCTGACGGGTTATGCCGGGCAGATCTCCCTTGGACATGCAGGATTGATCGCCGCCGGTGCTTTCACCACGGCAGTTCTCTTCAAGGAATTGAATGCCCCCATTTGGTTAACGCTCCCTGCCTCCGGTCTCGTTGGTGCAATCTTGGGATTCATCGTCGGGCTTCCTTCCCTTCGATTGAAGGGGCTGTATCTGGCCTTGAGCACCCTGGCCTTGCACTTCCTCGTTACTTATGTAGGAGCGGAGTATGAAACGAAAAGGGGGTTTGCAACGGGCGTTCTCATTGATGCGCCATCCCTGGGGCCATTAACCATAGTGGACCCTCGTCTATGGTATTTCTTTTTTCTCGTGGCGGATGTCCTCCTGGTAGTTTTTTCGCTCAACCTCGTGAGATCGAAGACGGGGAGGGCCTGGATGGCTATCCGAGACCGCGATGTAGCGGCTGAGGCGCTTGGCATCAAATTATCCTCCTACAAACTATCTGCATTTGTGATGAGTTCCGTATTGACGTCCATTGCCGGGTGCTTTTTCGCCTATTACAGGGGCTTTGTTTCCGTTGAGGCCTTCTCGCTTCTTATGACTATTGAATACGTTGCCATGATCATAATCGGTGGTCTGGGGTCAATTCTGGGGGCTATTTTTGGAACGATATTTGTGGTCCTTTTGCCCTATATGATCGAAACCATGGTGGAGGCCCTTCACGTTCCCACCCGCCTGACAACCTATATGTTCAGCATAAATCACGTTATCTTCGGTTTGATCATGATTATCTTTCTGGTGCTTGAACCCAATGGCCTTGTCGGAATCTGGATCCGGATCAGGAATTACTTCATCCTTTGGCCCTTTAAGCATAAACCACTGGGGGAATAGAGAGGTGAGCCAGCCAGAAGTTGCAATGTTGCTCGGTGTTGAAAAGCTTGAAGTCGTGTATCAT
>DAOVAK010000148.1 GCA_030671095.1 Deltaproteobacteria bacterium
GAGTTGCTGAAAATATATCCGAACTTTCTCGTCCCGACGCCCGCTCAGGTACTCGAGGTAATCAATGAGTGGGTGTTCGGTGGGAGACAGTTCTACGCAGGCAGATTTCATATTGACCTTTTGGGCAGCCTTATTCGAGAAATCGTTGCTTTTTCCGTGGGGGGAATTGTCGCTATTCCCACGGGAATTTTTTCAGCACATTACAAGCCCATTGAACAGCTCATAGACACATTTGTACAGATACTGAGGCCCATTCCCAGGACTGCTTTCCTCCCTTTTGCGATGATACTCTTTGGATTGGGTTACCCTCCGGCTATATTCTTGATTGCATATGCTACCTTCTTCGTGGTCTATATCAATGTGTTTGATGGAGTGAAAAGTGTAGATGAAGAATTGAAACGTGCGGCGCTGATGCTCGGTGCTAATCCAAGACAGCTCCTCTTTAAGGTTATACTCCCAGCCACCGAACCGTTTGTTTTCAGCGGGCTTCGAGTAGGTGTAGGGATTGCTTGGGGAATGGTAATTCTAGCGGAGATGTTTGCGACGGGAAACGGGTTCGGTTACCTCTTGTGGCGAGGATACACTTTTTTGCGGATGGATGTCGTCGTTGCTAACATGGTATTCCTCGGATTGCTGGGATTCATCTTTGACAGGATAATTATCAAGATTGCCCAAAGGAGGCTGAGATGGGTAGGCGAACTGCCGGAATAATCCTGGAAGCGAAAAATGTGAGGAAGGTCTATGGAAGCGGAGAGAGCGCAAGGGTTGCGCTGAGAGACATTAACTTGGAGATTCAGGAAGGAGAGCTCACCCTATTGCTAGGGCCAAGTGGTTGCGGGAAAACCACATTTTTAAATATGGTAGCTGGCTTTTTGACATCAACTGATGGAATTCTGGAATGCCGGGGCAAACCAGTTGGAAAACCCGATCCGAGTAGAGGAGTAATTTTCCAGGATGCAACCTTATTTCCCTGGATGACGGTAAAGGAAAATCTCTTGTTTGGCCCAAAAGTGAGAGGATTTTTGGAGAAAAATGGAAAGGAGGAGTACAAAAAGAGAGCACAAGGACTTCTTGCGATGGCCAATCTCACCGAATTTGAAAACCATCTCCCGAGGGAATTATCAGGCGGGATGAGGTCACGGGCAGCATTGATTAGGACGTTGATAAACGACCCAGATATACTGTTGGCAGACGAGCCCTTTGCGTCTTTAGACGCATACACAAAGGAGGCTCTTCAAGACGTCTTTCTGGACATCTGGGAAAAGACAAATTCTACAATACTCTTCATCACCCATGACATTGAGGAAGCGGTTTATCTCGCCGACACCATCTATGTGATGACACATTCTCCTGGGACGATTAAGGAAAAAATTGATATGGAGCTTGAGAGACCCAGGGACAGATATTCAGAGGAATTTGGTGAGTATAGAAAGAAAATATATGAATTAGTAAAACCAGAACTATAAATTCATTATCACACCTTCTCGCCTCTGATAAAAGGGCTTCGATCCCTTCAACTTGCTCCTTTTCCTTCATACGAACAACCTTCCACAACCGGAATGAAGTTGTGATGGAATTTAGAAAGCGGCCCCAAATTTCTAGATGATTCGTCTT
The DNA here is from genome assembly GCA_030671095.1 of Deltaproteobacteria bacterium. The sequence goes on from DAOVAK010000148.1 coordinate 1,615, forward strand.
GAACTACTGGGGCGTTAAAGTGTCGCCTAAGGAAGCCACGAGCAGCCGGTAGCTTTTATGCACCCTAGTACCGATGCCAATAACTTTTCCTTTGAAACCAATTTTCTTTACATTAGTCTCCATGGAAAATGCACCTATTCCTGCCGAGGACATGAAAGAGCATGATACCTTTTACGGTAGCATTATCGGCAGTTTCTTAGGAAATTGAAGTTCAGAGGAGATACGCACATGCCTGAGCTGCTACATTTATTTCAGCCCGGGACCATCGGGAGATTGGAAGTGAAAAATCGCGTAGTCATGGCCCCAATGGTTACCTTCAGTAATGGTCGCGAGGGAGAAATTCTCGATAAAACGGTAAATTACTACGCAGAACGCGCTAAAGGTGGAGTTGGTCTAATCATCTGCCAGGCCAGCATCATCATGCGTGAAAGCAGAGCCCCCCATAGGGTTAGCGCATATGATGACAAGTTCATCCCCGGCCTAAGGCGTATTGCCGATGCCATCCACGAATATGATGCTAAGGCTGCCTTTCAAGTCGTACACCATGGTCGTTTGCTGACTGATTACCGATATATGGTGGATCACCCTGAAGAGATAAGAGCGGTGGCCCCTTCACCCATTCCCAGGCTCTTGAGCGTTGTCGAAGTCCCGGACTCAAAGGACGAACGGGCAGACACAGTAAGGATCACGAGGAATCTCCCGCCGATCGAAGCCACCAAGGAGGATATAAAGCGCATCGTCCAGGCCTTTGCTGAAGCGGCGAGGAGAATCAAAGACGCGGGTTTTGACGCGGTGGAAATCCACGGTGCTCACGGTTATCTCATCAGTCAGTTTCTGTCACCATTGGCCAACAGAAGAATGGATGAATATGGGGGAAGCCCAGAAAAGAGAGCCCGCTTCGCATGTGAGGTTATCGAGGCCACAAAGGAAAAAGTGGGGAAGGATTTCCCCGTTCTTTTCCGATTCAGTGGCAGTGACTTCTTGCCTGGTGGCATAGACATCGATGAATGTAAGCAGCAGGCACCCCTCTTCGTGGAAGCAGGCGCTGATGCCCTAGACGTATCCGCCAGTGAGCGGAACTCCACACAATGGCTCTATCCCAGCTTCCTTTTCTCGCAGGGGCCCCTGGTATTCCTGGCAGCGGAGATCAAGAAAGTCGTCAAGGTTCCCGTAATAACTGTTGGTAAAATTATCGATCCAGACTTTGCTGACCAAGTAATAGCTCAGGGAAAGGCAGACTTCGTTGCCCTGGGGAGAGCCCTTTTGGCCGATTCCAAGTGGGCCAACAAGGCAAGAGAAAAACGTTTTGAGGAAATACGGCCCTGTATCTATTGTTTAAACTGTTATGATTTCATCTCCCACCCTGAAAACAGAGAAAAAGGATTGCGTTGTTCTGTTAACCCAGGTCTCCTGCGGGAAAGAGAATTCCCATTGCAACGGGCGGTCCCGTCCAAAAAGGTCATGGTTGTTGGTGGCGGGCCGGCAGGGATGGAAGCCGCCAGAACATTGGCCGAACGGGGGTACCGCGTAACCCTTTTTGAACAGAATGGTTATCTGGGAGGTCAATGGTATATAGCCTGTCAACAGCCACAAAAGAAAGAGGACTATTGCAAATTGCTTATTTTTCTGCAAAAAGGACTGGGAAAAACCGGCGTAGACCTAAGACTGAATACGAAAGTGAATCTAGATATCGTAAAACGGGAAAAGCCAGACGCGGTAGTTCTGGCCACAGGAGCCATTCCTTTCAAGCCGAATATCAATGGAGTGGATGGACGGAACGTCGTCCAGGCCGACGATGTGATTTTAGGCAAGGCAAAAACGGGAGAGACAGTTACCGTTGTCGGGGGGAGATACCTCGGTATGGAAATAGCGGATCAACTAGCCGATGAGGGGAAAAAAGTCCACCTCGTCAGTAGACGGACCATTGGGAGAGGGGTGGAGCGTAACATTTATCTTGCCTTACGCGATAGACTGGTTCAGAAAGGGGTGAACCTTTATCCTCATTGTCCGGTAGTGGAAATCAGGCAAGATGGCGTATATGTTGTGTTTGACAATGACCTCTTATTTCTGGAGGCAAACACTGTTGTTTTAGCGGCAGGGTTTCAATCCGAGGATACATTATACTCGGAGTTAAGAAGCCACTTCGATGAACTCTATCAAATCGGCGATTGTGTGGAGCCACGCACCGTCATGTGCGCCATAAGAGAAGGTGCCGAGATCGGCCGTTTAGTCTGAACTCGCCCCGATAGGGAGATCTATTTATTGTTTGGGTCGCGGTTTTTTCAAGGGTTCTCGTATGCTGACCCAGTGAATCTAAGTCCTTCGGTTCGTAAGTTCGATTACGAACATATTTGCTCAGATCTTGCTTCAGAAAATACGTCCTTGTATTTGCGAATCGAAGCACTAGGTCTTGTGGCGCTTCCGGGCTTGGGCAGTCTCCTCTAAAACGGCCTTGATTTCGGGAGCAAATAATGCCGTCGGTTGGAGAATTACTTCGGCGGCGAGTCGTGCCGCCGGACCGGTTACGTCACCGCACTTCGCATGGTCTTCGATGGCTTCCATTGTGTCGAAACGGGTATACTCCTTGGAATCAGGTCCGCGGACTGTCGCCCGAACATCGCTGCACCTGAGATGGCTAAATTTTTCCCTGAATTTCTCATAAAGCCTACGGGCCCGGGTTAACGCCTCAACAAATTCAGGTTGCTCGCGGCTTATTTTCCCCGACTCAAAATGCGTCCTCCCATATGCCAAACCAATGGCCATAATCCCCCCGAGAAGCGCTCCACACACCTCCTGCCTGTTAACAATCCCGCCGACCAGGGCAGATGCAGCTCTGAATGTCCCACCGTTCCCAAGATGAAGGTGTCGCTGGAGCGCACCGAACACGGCCTGGCTACATCCCCAGTAGAGTATCTCATTGTCACGAGCCTCCCCTTCAATGTTTCTTAACACCTCCTCTTTTTCATCTTTACCCATCTCCTGGATTTTTTGAAATGACATACGTTCTTTAGACATACACCGTCCTCCGTCTCCTTCATCGTGTTGCATAAGCAACGTTCGCATACCTGGGTGATGGGTACGGTAATTTGCCGACCTTGTTTTGTCAAGTCCCCTCCAAAAAGACGCGGACGGAGCGTTCTGTTAGAGGGTTGGCCCTAGTTCGGTAAGATGTCCCCTTCGAGGAAGTCAAAGTAAAAAAAATCGTGCGGAAACTTGACACTGGCGGGATAAGCATCTATTAAACTCAATTAGTGGCCTTCCCTTTTCGTGTGAGCTCTATTCGGGGGGGTGGAATGGAATAATGGAGTGATGGAATATTGGGTTAAAAGAGGAATTGATATCTCCCCTTATGAGGTGCCATTACATCATTTCAGGATTTACTCCGAGCTCCGAGCACTATCGAAGGAGAAAAGATGAGAAAGAAGTTCGATCCTATCAGCCTTGAAGTTATGTGGAACCGGCTCATCAGCGTGGTCGATGAGGCAGCAGCGACGCTGGTGAGAACTTCCTTTTCAACCATCGTCAAGGAATCCAACGATTATTCCTGCGTTCTCCTCGATTCAAAGGGAAGCAGCCTTGCCAACAACACGGCGAGCATTCCCTCTTTCATCGCGACCTTGTCGAGAACCATGTCGCATTTCCTCAAGAAATTTCCTCAGGGCCAGTGGGAACCCGGGGATGTCGTCATGACGAATGACCCCTGGCTAGCCTCTGGCCATCTGCCTGATATCACCATGGCCATGCCCATCTTCCACAAGGGAAAGCTGGTGGCATTTGCAGGGACGATAGCCCATTCACCTGACATTGGGGGTTCGGTTTGGTCAGCTGATACCAGAGAGCTTTTCGAGGAAGGAATCCGAATCCCGGTCATGAAACTCTATCACGCCGGGGAGCCCAACGAGACGCTCATGGAAATGATTCGAGCAAACGTCAGGGTTCCCGAGATGGTCTTCGGGGATTTAAATGCCCAGATAACGGCTCAAACCATGTGCCGCAACCGTCTGGTCGAGTTTCTCGACGAAACGGGTCTCGAGGACCTCGTCGATCTGGCCCGAGAAATCCAGTCCCGTGCTGAAAGCGTTATGCGGAAGGTCATATCGGAGGTTCCAGACGGCGTCTATGAAAAGACGGTGGAGATGGACGGATTTGACGAACCCATCATCATTCAATGTAGGATCACCGTCAAGGGGGATGAACTGGAGATAGACTTTGAAGGAAGTTCTCCCCAGATAGGACGAGCCTTGAATTGCGTTATGAACTACACCTATTCCTATGCCACTTATCCCATCAAATGCGCTCTCGATCCCTTTACGCCAAAGAACGAGGGCTCCTACCGTCCGATTTCAATAAAAGCTCCGGAAGGCAGCATCCTGAATCCCAGGGTTCCGGCACCGGTAAACGCCCGCCAACTCATCGGTCATATGTTGAGCGCCGCTGTTTTCGGTGCCCTCGTAAAAGCCATCCCCGAGAAGGTCATAGCAGAGTCGGGAAGTCAACCGACTCTCAGAGCCTTGTTTACGGGGACCGGTCTTGACGGTAAACAGTTCTCATCTATTCTGTTTGCCAATGGAGGGATGGGGGCACGGTATGATAAGGATGGCCTTGTTTGTACACCCTTTCCCACAAACAGCACGTGCGGCTCCATCGAGATATTCGAAACCGCCGTCCCCCTCATCTTTTGGAAAAAGGAGATGGTAAAGGATTCTGGCGGCGCAGGTCGTTTTCGTGGAGGCATGGGACAGGAGATCATCCTGGAGGTTATATCAAAGGATCCCATTCGCATCTCACTACTCACGGACCGACACAAACACCCTGCTCAGGGGTATAGAGGAGGATTGGCGGGGATGCCCAACCGCATTGTCCTCAACGACGGGCAATTTATCCATCCAAAATCGCAAACGACCCTGAAACCCGGAGATCACCTTACCATTAACTACGCGGGTGGAGGTGGTTTTGGCCCTCCTGAAGAGCGTGACCCAGGGAAGGTAGAGGAGGATCTGGCCGAGGAGCTGATATCTCATGAAGCGTCGCGAGAAGCCTACCAGCTTGGAAGGAAGAAGTGACATGTCAAAGCATAACCTGGGTGTTGATGTGGGAGGCACCTTCACGGATTTCGTCTTGCTCAACGAAGATAATGGAAGGATGGAGGTCGGCAAGACCTTGACCACCCCTGAAGATCCCTCCCAGGCAGTAATTAAAGGGT
>DAOVAK010000237.1 GCA_030671095.1 Deltaproteobacteria bacterium
ACACTATTACAAGAAGAGAACGCATTATGAATACAAGGCTTCTAAGAAAATCTGTGCCCAATGCCAACTCAGAGAGAACTGTACCCGCTCCAAACATGGCCGAACCTTAAAGAGGCATGTTAAACAAGAGAAGTTGGATGCGATGCTTAAGTATGCCACAAGCCGAGAGGCAAAAACAGATATTAGAACTCGTCAACACTTATCAGAACGATCTTTTGCCCGTTCCAGCAGATATGGCTACAAAAGAGCAAGGTGGCGAAGATTATGGCGAATGCAGATACAAGACTTCCTCATTGCTGCCATTCAAAACATCACTGTCCTGATAGCACAACCAAAACATAGAATATCAAAGAGCAATGTACAAATAGAGAAGATTGGCAATTATCTAAAGGAGCAGTGGCAAGGCGATGCCCTGGAAAATGTACTCATGAAGGCTTTAGGACTCTTCAAGGCGGTACCGTGCTTAACATGACCGATTCTTATACTGAGCTTGGAATCCTCATTCGTGTGGTTCCCTTTGGTGACAATCACGCCTTAAAACAGCTTTGAGCAACAGCCCGTTAAATATTAAGCATCCAATACTTAATATTTAAGACTTGACCTTACTCACATCCTAAGAAGTGAAAATGGAGGATGTCGCGATGCACGTCAGAGAGGCTATCGCTGAGCGCCGGAGTATCCGCCAGTACGCTGAGACATCAATCCCCCAGGAGCATATGGAGATACTTTTTAAGGCTTTGCAATGGGCCCCCTCGGCCAGTAACCTTCAGAACTGGGAGTTCATCTTCGTCCGCGACCCCCATATCAAGCAGCATCTCGTTCCCGCCTGCTATCTCCAGAAGTTTGTGGCTGAATGCACCTATTTCATTGCGGGTATAGCAGACCCTTCCTTGAAATGGCATATGGTTGATATCACCATTGCTCTTACCAACTTCACACTTCAAGCCGTAGAGTTAGGCTATGGGACGTGCTGGATCGGGGCTTTCAATGAATTTATGGTCAAAGAGCTCCTGGGTGTGCCAGAGGATAGGAAAGTTGTCATCTGTATGACTTTTGGGGTGCCCAGGATGACACCTCCCGCCAGGGGAAGAAAGGCCATCGAGGCGTTCATTAATCTGGATAGCTATGGCAGCAGATGGCAGCCTATTTCATGATGCGAACAGCGAGTGCCTGGAGGGAAAAGGGGAGAATGGGTCCAAAACGTTTTCTAAGGACTGGAATTCCTGTAAAGGAAGTATTCAAAGGTTTGGCGGGTGGTCTTTTCAGGTACATACCCGAACACTTCTTTAAGGCGGCGGTTACTCAACACGGGACGGTGACGGAGAAATCCAATCTGCTCTGGCCCGTACTGCGTCAGGCCAAACTTTTTTAGAATCCAGAGGGAGATCCTCACCAGCCACACCGGCAGGGGCAGGTAAGGCTTGCCCATCATTGAAGCCATCTCGCGCATTCTGATTATCCCGTCTCCTGCAAGATTATAGATGCCTGTGAGATCCTCTCTAATCCCCTTCATGATACATCCAATCACATCCTTGTCCCAGCTGAGAACGAAGGGGGCATCTACACCCATAAGACCGATAATGACGGGCTTTTCAAAAAGGGCGGTTATCTGGTTATTAGCCGTGTCGCCAAGAATGGTCCCTGGTCGGAATATGAGCTGCTTGAGCTCCGGGTGCTCCTCACGGTAGCGAGCAAGCATCTCTTCCACCAGGCGTTTGTGGTCTGAGTAGGCGAATTCGGGATTGCCGCGAAGGGCGTGGCCCTCGTCCAACCATGCCGGATTGTCGGGGTGGTACCCATAGGCTGCACCGCTGCTGGTGATGATTAATTTACCCACATTTGACGCGATACAGGCCTCTAAGACATTCTGCGTTCCTAGGACATCGACGGAATATTCAAACTCACGATCCGGTTTCTTCCCAGGCGTGACGATGGAGGCGAGATGAATCACGGTGTCAATATGAAACTGACCGAAGATGTTGCCCAATTCCGGCGATCGAATATCCGCCGTGAGATATTCAATGCCGGCCTGTCGTTCGTGCTGAGGCGTATCGCGTACATCTATGGCCACTATGTTTTGAAAGCCCTCTCTTTCCCCGGCCAAGGCTTCCATAAGCTGGCGGCCAAGATAGCCCTCAGAACCGGTTACCAGGACGGAACTTCGGTTTTCACTTTCCATTACTTTTCCAATACACGTACTGGATCGCCTGGCAAGGGTTTCCTGGACCAAAAAATAGCCACACTCAGGCCAGAGATAATATGCCAGATGCCCCACCATGCCGCTACAATGGCCATGCCCCCGAGGCCTTCAAAAAAGTCAAAGATCAATATCAATCCCAGGGCCGAGTTCTGAATTCCCACCTCGATAGCGACGGCCCTCACGTCTCTCTTCTCCAGGCGCATCAGCCGGGCGGACCAGTAGCCCAGATTGAGGGCCAGGGCGTTGTGCAGTAGGACGCCAAAGACCACCAATCCGATGACTTTTAGAAAGATCTGCCAGTTGGCAGAGAGGGCCGCGGCAACAAATCCGATGAAGACTATGAAGGAAAAGACCTTGAAGGGCTTTCGTATTTTGGCGGCAAGAGATGGCAAGAGATGGGAGATCAACATGCCGACGGCCAGCGGGATTCCCAAGATCATGACAATTGTGGTGAAGACATCAAAGGGATTGAGGCCCACCTGGCGCAAGATGGATGCAGTGGAAGGGTTGAGGTTCCCCCAGAAGGCGAGATTAAAAGGTGTCATGACAACAGCAACCGCTGTAGATACGGCCGTCATGCTGATGGATACGGCAGCGTTGCCCCGCGCCAGATAGGTCATAATGTTGGACAGGTTCCCCCCTGGACAGGCACCGATAAGAATCATGCCCAGGGCCATGGATGGGGCCGGTCGCAAGACCAGGGTCAGGAGAAAGGTGAATGCCGGGAGCAGAATGAACTGGGCACATAGACCGATGGTCGGCGCTTTGGGCGATACAATGATACGTTTAAAATCCTCGACCTTGAGTTCGAGGGCAACCCCCAGCATCATCAAGCCGATGACAATGTTCAATGCAAAGAGGGTTTGGGGGTTGAAATTGAGCCGAATCTGATCAATGGCTGCTGCATCCATATCAACTCCGTAAATGTGCGTGATCTAGGCGCGAACTGGAACTGGCCTATGTAATGGGCCAAGGGAAATCCATTCCTGGGAAGTCAGGTTCCGGGTCTGTTGTCACGTTGATGCAAGAGGGAAGACCGCTCGCAAATGCACGATCCAGGGCCTGTTCCAAGTCTTCAGCACGCTCCACCAATTCTCCATATCCACCCATGGCCTTCACCATTTCATGGTAGGCCCTTAAATCTAAATTGGATCCCACGATCCGGTCTCTACCATATTTCTTGATCTGTCCGCGGCGTATCTGTCCCCATCCAGCGTCATTAGAGACCACAACCACAATCGGTATCCCATGACGAATGGCCGTGTCAAACTCCATGAATGAAAAACCGAGTGAACCATCTCCAGTGAGAACGACCACTTTCTGATCCGGATAGGCCGCTTTCGCCGCAATGCCGTAAGGGATTCCCACGCCAAGATGGCCAAACCCACCTACCCACATGAGAGAACCTGGTCCGTACGCATCGAGTATCAAGTTGGCAAACAGGGCAATATCTCCTCCGTCAACGGCAATCAGAGCATCCCGGGGTAAGGCCTTGCGGAGCGCCTGACAGAGCCTGGCGGGGTGGATCAATTCGGCATCTTCTCGTATCTGGCCACTATATTGCGTCCTGACAAGGGTCATCATGGATTTGAGCGTTGGCACCCAGTCGTTGGCCACCTGGCACTTTCCCTCCAGGGCTTCACGAAGCTGTCCAAGCACAATGCGCGCATCCCCGGTAATCCCCACATCCACGCTGCGATTCTTTCCAATCTCCTCATGTGCGATGTCGATCTGAATGACTTTCAATTCTGGGTTGAAAAGGGGTGGACGACCATACCCAATGGTCCAGTTTAATCGGGTACCCACAATGAGTGCCACATCTGCCTGCATGAGCCCCCCAGGAAAAAAACCTCCACAAAGTGGGTGATCATCTGGGATGATTCCCCTCGCAATTCCCCGAGTGTAAATAGGCAGTTGTGTGGCTTCCACAAAGGAGAGGAGTTCATCTGCGGCCCCTGACCACCAGGCCCCGCTTCCTGCAATAACGATTGGACGTTTGGCATTGGAGAGGAGTTCAACGGCCTTATCGATTGCATCCGGATTGGCACCAGGCCCATAATCCGTTCGATAATCATGGGGCCACTCGATCTCCTCTTTACGAACATCCTTATCAATAACGTCCACGGGGATCTCAAGAAAAACAGGTCCCGGTCTCCCGCTTATCGCCTGGCGAAAGGCACTGGATACATACTCTGGAATTCGACCGGGCTGATAAACACTTCGTGCCCATTTCGTAACAGGGCGCATAACTTCCACCTGGTCCATATCCTGCATGGATCCAAGATCTCTCCTCTCAAGGGAGCTTCGACCCGCAATGACAATGAGAGGTGAGCCACTCTGCATGGCAACGGCCACACCAGGAAAGCCGTTCACCACGCCGGGTCCTGCAGTCACCACCGCCACGCCTGGCCTCCCGGTAAATCTCGCCCATCCTTCTGCCATATGGACAGCAGCCTGCTCGTGACGCGTATCGATGATCTTCATCCCGTAATCCATACAAGCATCAAATATGTCCCCGATATGCCCACCAGGCAGGCCAAATATGCAATCTACCCCCTCTTCTTTCAGCCCCCACAGGACCAATTCTCCTGCTCGCCAAACCTCTTTCTCGCTCATTTCAAGTTACCTCCCGTACAAATTAATAGACCCCCTCTCTAGAAGTCTTCATAAGCGAAGATCTTAACATTTGTGTCAAGTTTTTGTAACGTCACTAAGGTGTAAAGGGTAATTGTGATCGTAGAACGGTTGCGGTTACGCAGCTCGAATCGGTTAACGGTTAACGTCATACGAAACCAGTAGCGCAACCGTAGAACGTTAGACGAAACCAACATCGCTTCACCTCAAGCAATGTGATATTTACTCCACCAACTCGTCGGTTTGAGGCGGAGCTTCGCTAGAAATTATGGAGGGACCTTTGCTTTCTAAGGGATGTTGGTGGCACCTATAAGTGACGCAGATGTCTAAAGTTTTCAAGTAATTTCTTAGTAACGTTCAAAAGTATTGGCATTTGCTGTTATCTAGTCGGAGGCAATGCCGGTCTCCGAAAGGTGATATCTCAGAAAAAATTCCACCCAAACTCCGCAGTGGTCTGATCTTTGAGGCTTTACGCCCATTAACTAATCGCAGAATGTCCCGTTATTACTTAGGAAAT
>DAOVAK010000136.1 GCA_030671095.1 Deltaproteobacteria bacterium
ATCTAATCAACAATTATCTCATCTAGAGTTCGCTTGGGGACATGGTGAACTTCTGACTCATCCCGCCAGTATTTGATATCCCCGTCAGGCCCCACATTCTCAATCACCACCTGCTCTTTGGGTTTACCGAGTGCGATCACATGGAGGATCTCATAACGATCAGGGATCTGCAACGCTTCTCTCAAGCGCTTCCTATCCACTGAGCCCACAATGCAACCCCCCAGGCCCATATGGGTCGCTCCGAGAAGGATATTCTGACTGGCAATGCCGTGATCACAGCCAAAAGATTCCGAGATCTCCTTGTCCCCTAACACAATGATGTAGGCAGATGGCCTTTCGCCCTCTCCTGGACCACCCCAATCTTTCAGATAAGCAGCCCACGCGAGTTTGGGGAAAATGATAGCGTTCCTTTCTTTTTCATTGGAGAGGATATACTTGAGGGGTTGGCGGTTGGCGGCAGAGGCGGACAGACGTGCAAGCTCCACAAGGCTCCGGAGGGTCTCCATACCAATCGTGTGATCCTCAGAAAACCTTCGGTAGCTCCTTGTCTTTCGCACGAGATCCTCTATCATACCTTCTCCTCTAAGTATCTTTTTCCCTGGAGTAATGGAGTAGTGGAGTATCGGAGTATTGGAAAAAGCTGAAACTCCTCAGATTCCATTATTCTTCGCGCTCGCTGCGCTCCGCTCAGTCCCCATCCCTCTGTGATGGGTCCCCAGTTTCCATTACTCCATTACTCCATCACTCCAGTACTCCACGGTTAATAATTCGATTATCTTCTCATCTGGTGGTGGAAAACGGTATTGAGTCATATCCTCAGGATAGACCCATTTCATTTCTTCACACGCCAAAGGTTTGAGCTCACCACTCAAGTGGGAGCACTGAAATAGATAGAGGGAAATAATCCTGTCCCCATATTCGTGATCCACAGTAAGAAGGCGTTTTCCAGCGCGCACGTCTGCACCCAATTCCTCCTTCATCTCCCTTTCCAGGCACTCTTCCAGGGTCTCACCCACTTCTTGCTTTCCTCCAGGGAACTCCCAGTACCCTGCAAGATGGCTGCCCTCAGGGCGTTTTGTTATCAACACCATTCCGTTCTGCCATAGGAGTCCGGCAGTCACATGGAAATAGGGTTTGCTACTCCTTACCACCACGCGGCAAAGCCTCAAGTCTCAATCTGAGGTAGGCCTCTTCAGCCTCTTCATGCCCAGGCGAAATATCCAAGACTTTTTTGTAAGCCTCCAGGGCCTTCTTAAGATTGCCTTTCTCCTCTTCAAGCTTGGCTAATTGTAAGAGCAACCGGACATAGGTCTCTTTGCCCTCTTTGCTGTCTGGTGAAATCTCAAGGATCTTTTCATAGGTCTGCAGCGCTTCAGGGAGTTTCCCCTGTTTCTCTTTGAGCTTGGCTAGATCCAAAAGCAAGGTTACATCTTTCGGCTTCCTTTTGAGGATTTCCTCCATCTGCTTGGTAGCAAGGTCCTCTTTGCCTGTTTTTAGATAGGCAACCATGAGATATTCCCTGAACTCAAGTCTCTTAGGATGAGATTTGAGACCACTTTTCATGATCTCTATCATCTTTTCATACTCTGCGCGGCTGTTCAGATATTCAAACATGTAACGATAATAGCTTATCTCCTTTGGTTTCAATTTGATAAGGGTCTGGGCTTCCTTGAAAGCCAGATCATCCTTTTTTTGCTTTCTATAGATATCAAACAGGAAACTGTGTACTTCTGCATCCTTTGGGTGTGACTTTAAGAATTTCTTAAAATGGGACAGGCTTTTCTCAAGATTGCCCGTCTCATACTCTAGAACCCCCAAATTGTAGATAATCGTTTCGTTCTTTGGATCAATAGAGCGTATTTTGTAGTAGGTCTTTTTCAGCCCCTTTTTGTCCCCCTTCTTTTCCTGGATTTTGATCATCAGCAGTAATACCTCGAGGGACTTGGGACTTTTTTTAAGGACCACGGTGAGGTGTTTTTCCGCCTCTTTAAACTTTCCTTTCTTGATCAAGCTCTCTGCCAGCTTCAACCGGCTATCCACGTCTCCTGATTTGAGACGGACCGCTTTTTCCAGATAGAGATCCGCTTTCTCTCTTTGGCCTGTCTCTTCGTACAGATGTGAGAGGTTGTAGTAAAGATTTGCATCCCTCTTATCCATTTCGACGGCCTTGCGGTAATTGGAGATGGCCTTTTTGGGTTGATTGGTTTTCGTGTAGAGGTATCCCAGCGTTTTATATATGGCCACCATGTCCGCTTTTTTGAGTCGTTTCAAAAGCCTCTCATACTCTCGAATGGCCTCTTTGAGTTTCCCCCTTTTTTCCAAAGTTGACGCCAATCGGAGTCGGGTTTCCACATCATCTGGGTGCTTCTTAATGATCCTTCTAAGGACAGAAATGACCTCATCCTTTCTCCCCGTGGATTCATAGACTTCAAGCAGATCATATAGGAAACCTTCATCAGGTTTCTCTTGGGCCATCTCTTCGAGAATCAAGGCAGCCTTTTGCCAATCCTTGAGCGATTTGTATTCTTCAAGCAATCGGTTCCGGATCCGATCGTCCTTGGGCATCAGCTGCAGCGCCCGTTCCAAAAGGGCAACCCTCCGATTCCTATCAATAATCCTTTCTGCCCGCTCGAGCCAATCTTCTATATGAGGTTCAACAATTATGTCCACGTGACCCAGGTCTTGATTAAACTGTTTAATCATCACCCTAAAGCTGTATTGATTGAATATGTCTCTGTCTGGCAACAGGACCGCGATTGGTATTTCCTCAATGAGAAGGGCATTTGCATCAAAACCTCTGGCAACCAGACGCACACCCCGATTGAAACATATATTTGTTGAGACTTTCAGTATCTTTAGCGTGTCTTTAGGATGAAGACGAAGGACCTCTCCATTCACGAGCTTAAGGGGGGCCTCATTCTTTTTTAGGAGTATGAAATTAAATTCAGGCGAGACATTGTGGAGGCAGGACCAAAGCCGCCAGCCCCCGTAGATAGCAACAATCACTAAGAGGATAATTACCCAAAAGCGTATTTTTCGGGCACGGCGTTTTGTTCGTTTTTTCTTATATTTCTCGTAACGATCCACGATCAGGCAATGAGGTTTTCCACTCCTGCTTGCATCCACCCGGCTCCACAGATCGGAGAGGTGGTGAGAAGTGCAAGAGTGTCCTGTGGGTTATGAGGTAGGTCATCCATAGCCATCCTTCACGAACGGGCTCCTTTCCGGCCCTTGACTTTTCGGGCAAGTTGGCTTTCCCAAATCAGGAGTATGGGACTCGCTACAAAGATAGAGGAATAGGTTCCCACGAAAATGCCCACTAAAATGGCAAAAGCGAAATCATGGATGACACCACCACCCAGAATGAATAAAGCCGCTACAACGATTAAGGTGGTTGTGGAGGTGAGGATGGTCCTGCTCAATGTTTCGTTTATGCTGGCATTTATCACTTCTTCAAGGCCTCGCCTCCGGAACCGTCTTAAATTCTCCCTGATCCTGTCAAAGACCACAATAGTATCGTTCAGGGAATACCCCACGATGGTAAGAAAGGCGGCGATTATGGCGAGAGATATTTCTCGGTTTGTTAAAGCAAAGGCCCCGACAGTAATGGTGACATCATGTATGAGGGCAATAACAGCACCCATGGCGTATTTCAGTTTGAGGACCCAGCACAGCCCAAGGGTAACCACAAAGGAGATCAGGATCAACCAGGTCACGCTGACTCCAAATGTTGAGGCGATCCAGACGACAAATGCGAGTGAGAGGGCCATGACAATACTCATTAGCCATTTGAACTCAAACCGCCCAGATATATAGATCGCGATGAAAAGGATGGCGTAGAAAATGGCAAATAGGGCCTTCTGCCTCAAATCCTCACCAACCTTTGGGCCGACCATTTCCACTCTTCTTATCTCCGCCCCTTCTCCCAGCTGAGAAGCTAATGTCTCCTTCACTTTGTCGCTCAATCCGGACAGTTGAATATCTGTACTTCTGACCCTTATAAGATATTCGAATTGCCCCTCCTCACCAAATTCCTGGATGATGCTGTCCTGGAGTTGCAGGGACTCCAGTGCATCTCTGATCTCGGAAGGTGTCCGCTTCGTCTCCAATTTGACTTGAATAAGGATCCCACCAGAAAAATCCACCCCTAAGTTGGGACCGCCCCGCCAAACGAGCAAAAAAATCGTGATAATGACCATGGCAAGGGATAGAGAAAAAGCGGTTTTTCTTTTGCCTATGAAATCAATATTAATCCCTGGCTTTATAAATTGCATGTGATTACCTATCCTAATTAAGTGATCTAAAGTGTCTAAAGTGATCTAAAGTGCCTAAAGTGAAACAAAGTGTCTAAAGTGCCTGCCCGCCAATGCCCCCTTGCTCAGGATGCTTCAACTCGCCCAAGCAGTGAGACCCGAGCAAATAGACGGCATCACCCATTAATGGCTCTGGCAGGCGGGTCTAAAGTGAGCTAAAGTTGGATCTGACTTTTTTCTGTAAATCACATATTCCTATCATGTATAGTGAACGACCTGAATAAAATGGCATTACAACGCTTGTCATTGCGAGCACCAGCGAAGCAATCTCGAGAGATTGCCACGTCCCCCGCATCAAGTGCGGGGTCCTCGCAATGACTCTTTTCTATGTCGTTCACTATAGTATCCAGTATCCGGCATCCGGCATCGGGTATCCGGCATCCGGTCATATACTAATCTTCTTCCATCTCCTGGATGTGTAAAGATAGTCAAAGATGACCCTCGTAATGAATACAGCGGTGACAAAACTTGCCACAATGCCAATACTGAGGGTCACTGCAAAGCCCCTGACTGGACCGGTACCAAACTGAAACAATACAAGGGCAGCAATAAAGGTTGTCACATTGGCATCCAGAATGGTGACCAGTGCCTTTGCGTATCCTCCCTCAATGGCAGCCCGGGCTGGTTTCCCCAATCTCAATTCTTCTCGTATCCGCTCAAAAATCAGAACATTCGCATCCACAGCCATACCAATAGTGAGAATCATCCCAGCTATACCTGGCAGCGTCAGAGTGGCACCAAAAAAGGCGAGACCGGACATAATGAAAAGAATGTTGAGCATGAGCGCCAAATCCGCAAAGACACCAGAGAGGCCATAGTAAATGATCATAAAAAGAATGACGACAAGTCCTCCGATGATCATGGACTTAAATCCCTTTTCTATGGAGTCTTTCCCTAAGGAGGGACCCACCGTCCTCTCCTCCAATATCTTTACGGGTGCGGGAAGGGCACCAGCCCTCAAAACGATGGCTAGGTCCCGCGCCTCATCCATGGTGAAGCGCCCTGTGATCTGCGCCTTTCCTCCCGCTATTCTATCCCTTATGACAGGCGCAGAATAGACGTGGTTGTCGAGCACGATGGCCAGTCTTTTGTCTATATTCTCCCCTGTTATCCGTTCAAACAGCCTTGCCCCTCTCGCATTAAATGATAGAGAGACTTGGGGTTCGTTGTATTGATTGTCGATTTGGACTCTCGCGTCAGTAAGATATTCTCCAGTGAGCAGAGTTCGTCTCTTGAGCAAGTAGGGAATTCTTGTTTGCCGTCCTGATTTAGGATCTGGGGATATCTGGTAGAGAATTTCCTTGCCCGGAGGAATATTGCCTTTCAATGCCTCCTCCAGGCTACTCTCCTCATCAACCAGCTTGAATTCCAGAAGGGCTGTTTTACCTATGAGCTCTATGGCTCTTTTAGGATCCTTGATACCTGGGAGCTGGACCAGAATTCTATGATTCTCTTGGGGCCTGATATCCGGTTCACTGACTCCAAACTGATCAATGCGATTTCTGATCGTCTCCAGGGCTTGATCTGCGGCCAATTTCATGATTCGGACTTTGGCCTTTGGATTTAGAACCAATCGAAGTGATATCCCTTCCTCTTTGTACGGACCCGACTCTGTCTTGTAATCGGGAAAGTTGACCTTCACCAGGTCCTCAAAAGTCTTTTTGTCTTCTTCCCTCATGAGCGTCAGGTCAATGCCTTCGGTCCCATGACGTTTGAGTTCCAGATACCTGATTTTGCTCTTGCGCAAATCATGCTTAAACTCTTCCACCACCCTCTCCAGGTGGCTTTCCACCGCTTTGCCTGCATCAACTTCCAGGATCAGGTGCATGCCGCCCTGAAGGTCAAGACCGAGCTGTATCTTCTCTTGCGGCAAAAAACTGGACCACCATGCTGGAAGCTCACCCCTTAGGGATGGGGTTAGATAAAGGAATGCCATGAATACGAGAAAAGCGACTATAGCTCCCCGCCAGCTTAAGTTCTTTGACACGGTCTGCTCCTTTGTGTTTTCTTCTGTACCAGAGGGCTTCTGTAGATCAACAGAAGCGAACTATCTTCACTCGGCCTTTAACATACCGGCTATGGATCCCCGTGCGACCTTCACCCTTATCTTTGGGGCTATCTCCACGGTGACCGCGTTTTCCTTCATTCCGGTAATCTTTCCGTGAAGTCCGCCGTTGGTTACGACCTTATCCCCCACTTTTAGGGCGCCAAGCAGCTCCCTATGCGCCTTAGCCTTCTTCTGCTGAGGCCTTATGAGCAAAAAATAAAAGATGCCGAACAGAAGAATAAGGGGGAGGAAGGTGGTGAAGCCTCCTCCCTGTCCGCCTGCTCCTCCTGTACCACCTGTTCCCAAAGCGTATGCCAATGTATCCATTATGTTACCTCCATTCAGTTTGGTTAAGTAGTTAAGTGGTTGAGTCGTTGAGTTGTAAGGCTGTCATGCTGGACAGCCAGTTGCATAATCCCGTACTCCGCTAGGCTACGTGGTGATCATTACCATCCCGTCCTTGCGACCTCCGATCCAGTCGGGGGGGAAGCAATCTTTTGGCCAGGAGATTGCTTCGTCGTCCGTGGGACTCCTCGCAATGACATTTTGTGAACATGGCAAAATTTCTGAATATTGCACATGAATCAGCCCGCGGACGACGATGATTCTTCTTGAATCCTTAGTTTCCTCTAAACGACTCAACCACTCAACCACTCAACCACTCAACTAATCCAAAATCTCCACTTCTTGAAATTTGCAAAAATCTTGACGATACTCTTCCCATCTTCCTTCCTGGATGGCTCGGCGTATATCAT
>DAOVAK010000728.1 GCA_030671095.1 Deltaproteobacteria bacterium
GTTGCAACAATGCTTTCTCAACTTGATATTTAATTCAATCGAAGCGATGCCTGAAGGGGGAAAACTGAGCGTCCTGTCTAAACTAGACAAGGAGGGTAAAAATGCCATTGTAGAAATTCGGGATACAGGATGTGGAATCCCCGAGGAGAACCTGGACCACATCTTTGATCCCTTCTTTACCACAAAGGGAGAGGGCGAAGGCACGGGTTTGGGATTATCCATCGTATATGGCATTCTAAAAAACCACGGTGGGGAAATCAGATTGGAGAGCGAGGTGGGTAAAGGGAGTGCCTTTCTCTTGAATTTTCCCATCGAATAGGCCCTGACCAAAGATGACGGAGGAGCGTCATGGAAGAAAAGATGAGCATCATGATCGTGGACGATGAAGAGATCGTCCGAGAATCCTTTCTCCATTGGTTTGAAAAAACGGGTTACAGGGTGGATGCAGCGGCATCTGGCTTCGAAGCCTTGGAAAAACTGGAGAAGTTTCCATTTGAGGTCCTGTTTGTGGACATCAAGATGCCAGGTATGAACGGGATTGAGGTCTTAGAAAAGGTAAAAGAGGAATACCCTGGTACATTCGTTATCATTATCACCGCCTATGGCTCCATTGAGACGGCTGTGGAGGCCATGAAACTGGGGGCCACCGACTACCTGCTTAAACCATTCAAACCGGAACAGCTTTCCCTTGTCATGGAGAAAGTAGCCCATCAAAGGAAACTGGTCTCCGAGTATGAGTATGTAAAGGGCCGTTTGGAAGAAATCACTCGCTTCGATAACATCATTGGCCAATCCCCTCTCATGGAGGACATCTTTGACCTGATCCCCGAGGTCGCGCAGAGCGACTCCTCCGTCCTGCTTATGGGAGAAACAGGCACCGGAAAAGAACTGGTAGCCAAGGCCATCCACGCCAAAAGCAGACGCTCCCATCTCCCTTTCATCGCTATCAACTGCGGCGCCATTCCAGATACGCTTCTCGAAAGCGAACTGTTTGGACATCAGAAAGGCGCCTTCACGGGCGCAACCCATCCCCGCAAGGGTTTCCTTGAGGTCGTTTCCGGGGGCACCCTCTTCCTTGATGAAATTGGGGACATTAGCCCAAAAATGCAGATCGATCTTCTTCGCGTTCTAGAAGAGAAAAAAATTATCAGGATTGGCGATAGGGAGCCCATCGATGTGGATTTCAGATTGATCTCGGCCACGAGAAGGGATTTGGAAAAGGACGCGGCTGAGGGTGGCTTCCGAGAAGACTTCTTCTACCGAATCAATGTCATCGTGATCCAGATTCCACCGCTGAGCAAAAGGAAGGAGGACATCCCCCTTTTGGTCCAGCACTTCCTTGAAAAGTATAGCCATGAAACCACCAAGCGGGTAGATCATGCCACCCCAGAGGCGATGCAACTCTTGAAAGACTACGACTGGCCAGGAAATGTGAGGGAATTGGAGAATGCTATTGAACGGGCCGTGGTCCTTTCCAAGTCCAGGACCCTTGGAAAAGAAGACTTCGCTTTTCTTCGCACGATCCCGTCCCCCATTTCAAAGCCGGGGTCTCTGCGAGAAATGGAGAAGCATTACATCCAAGAGATCTTAGAAAATTGTGACTGGAATGTGACCAAGGCCTCCAAGATCCTGGATATCAACCGGGTCACGCTGCACAAGATGATCAAACGGCTCAACTTGAAGAGACCTTGAGCCAATCTGTAGACTATCTCACCTTATGACCGCAAAAAAGCCACGGATAGGATTGGTTCCCATTGGTGAGGTTTCCGAAATCACCTCCAAAGCCCTGGCAGCTCATCTCCTTGGCTACTTGAACCTGGAAGTAGATATCCTTCCCCCCCTGAAACACCCCGTATACGCCCATAACCTAAAACGGGTCCAATATGATGCTGGGGTGATCATAAAGGTCATGGAATCGGAGCCGTTCCAAGATTATGCAAAGATAATAGGTGTCCTCGACGTGGATATCTTTGTTCCCATACTCACCCACGTCTTCGGCGAGGCAAGGCAGGGGGGAAGATGTGCCCTGGTCTCTGTCTACAGGTTAAAGAGGAATTCGGACGGTTCCACCCCACCCCTGTC
>DAOVAK010000698.1 GCA_030671095.1 Deltaproteobacteria bacterium
GGGCTGAGTACCCGCGAAGGGTTTTCTCTGTGTTTGGCATGGGCTCTTCGAGCGGGGTCTGCGCCCCAAGCAGCCCCACCTGAGGGGCGAGTTCGTGAGGCAGGTTGCCTCACCTAGGATCGGCTTGGAAAGAGGGTAAGGAGCATCATTTTCCCTCTAGTGAACATTCTGACGAACTGTTCAACTCGTATGGGACCTGCAAGCTGCGATCCTGGAGCACTCGGAACTGACGTGAAGTGTATCTGTCAAACTGCGGGCTACGTCCTCCCTGATCCCGTTGAAACCCTTCCGTGAGATGGCCTGGCCTGACGACATCCGTACTCTCTTTGTTTCCCACCTCTTCATGGGGGGCGCTTAAGCACCCTCCTCGATGGTCCTTTTTTGCCTCGCCGTAGACACCCTAAGGAAGAAACCTGCGGATTTGCTATAGACCGCGCCTTGTGTTATTTTTAGAAGCAGCATGTGAAAGTGCCTCTGTCTACTCGCCAACCAGGTTCCCGTGTTGACCCTGATTTGGGCGAAAACTGGGTATCTGGGATGCCGGTTTTAGAGATTCAAAGAGAGGATCCGCGATGATTATTGTAGGGGAGAAGATCAACACGAGTCGGAGGAGCATCGAGGAAGCTGTTGAGAAACGGGATGCCGCGTTTATCATCAAGGTGGCCCGTGATCAAGCCGAAGCTGGGGCCCACTATATTGATGTCAACGCCGGAACTTTTCTGGACAAAGAGGTTGATTGCTTGTGCTGGCTGGTCGAGGCGGTACAAAGTGAAGTGGACCTACCCTTGTGCTTGGACAGTCCCAATCCCAAGGCCTTGTCCGAAGCGATCAAACACCACAAAGGCGAACCGATGATAAATTCCATTTCACTGGAGGAAGAACGCTTTCAAGCCCTTGTCCCGGTAATCACTTCTCAGCCTTGCCACGTGGTCGCCCTGTGCATGGGTCAAATGTCGATGCCCACCACCGTGGAAGAAAGAGTCCAGGTCTGTTCGGAACTTATCAAGAGACTCACAGGTGAAGGGATTCCTCTTGAAAAGATTTACGTGGACCCGCTGGTGCAGCCTGTTTCCGTAGACACTGGCATGGGAATCGCCACTCTCGGAGCTATCTATGAAATCATGAGCGATTTCCCAGGCGTGAATACCATCTGTGGCCTTTCCAACATCTCCTTCGGCCTTCCCGAACGTCGCCTAATCAATCGCAACTTTCTGGCTCTTTGTATATCCTATGGTCTGTCTGCTGCCATTTTGGATCCGACGGACAAGCAGCTTATGGCAACCCTCTTTGCGGTTGAGATGCTTCTGGGCCGGGATGAATACTGCGAAAATTTTATTGACGCCTACCAAAATGGCCGCATTGTCGGATGATGATTCTAGACTTGAGCGAAACAAGCATAGGGGGTTGAAGATGGACGATTTTGAGGCATTGATTGAATCTGTGATCAAGGGAGACAAAAACAGGGCTACAACGGAGACTCAAAATGCTTTGGATGGCGGCAACAAGGTTAAAGATATTCTGGACAATGGACTCATTGCCGCCATGGATCAGGTGAGCGAGAGATATTCAAAGGGGCTAATGTTCGTCCCCCAGATGTTGCGCTCTGCGAAGACCATGCAAGAGTGCATGAAACTGCTCGAGCCCTTCTTTAAGGAAGGTGATGTTACCTCCAAGGGAAAGGTGCTGATTGGGACGGTCAAAGGCGACTTGCACGACATCGGCAAGAACCTGGTTTCCATGATGATGGAGGGCGCAGGATTTGCCATCACGGACCTGGGAGTGGATATCCCTCCCGAAGAGTTTGTCCAAAAGGCGCGAGAAGTAGAACCGGACATCGTGGCCATGTCGGCGTTGCTCTCCACCACCATGCCAGCCATGCTCCAGACCATCGAGGCTCTAAACAAAGCCGGGATCAGGGATAAGGTCAAAGTGATGATTGGCGGTGCACCCGTTACTGAAAAATATGCCCGGGAGATCAAGGCAGACTCCTATGCCTCCGATGCGGGTTCTGCTGTGAGCAAAGCCAAAAAGCTACTTGGCATTTCTTGAAAATTTTCCCCACCACCATAAAGGAGTGAACCATGAAACCGACGGAGATTCCCACCTTTCAACCTCGGCTGAAAGTCTTGAATCGTGAACAAGCGTTGGCAATCCATACCGCCGCCTTGGAAATCCTGGAAAAGATAGGATTTAAGATGGAGCATCC
>DAOVAK010000243.1 GCA_030671095.1 Deltaproteobacteria bacterium
AATTTATACTCCCAGGTATTTCAGTTTTATCTCTTGATTCGCGTCAAGTTCCTTGGGAGATGAGGAATGCACAATTTTTCCCCGGCTCAGGATGTGGATATAATCTGTATATTTTAGGGCAAACCGCAGGTTCTGCTCGACTAGGAGAATGGACATGCCGCTATCCTGCAGCTTCTGGATGACCTCTCCCACCGCTTTTACGAAAATCGGTGCGAGCCCTTCCGTTGGCTCATCCATTAGGAGTAAGGAGGGATTCGTCATCAAGCTGCGCCCAATGGACAGCATCTGTTGTTCACCTCCGCTCAGTCGGTTTCCCGGATGACGCTCCCGCTCTTTCAACGGAGGGAATAATTCATAAATCTTATCTAGTGTCCAACCCTCAGCCTTTGCTCTGAAACCCACTGTAAGGTTCTCTGTCACGTTCAATGATGGAAAGATCTCCCTCCCCTGGGTGACTACGCTAACCCCAGACCGCACGATCTCAAAGGGCGGCCTGTGGGTCAATTCCACACCCTGGAAGATCACCCGACCAAGCCGGGGCGGAGTGAAGCCAATCACCGACCGGACGAGTGTGGTCTTGCCCATACCATTTCGGCCCAGGATACCAATCACTTGGCCCTCTCCAACCTCTAACGAAACCCCCTGGAGGATATAGCTATCTCCATAATACGTGTGAATGTTCTCAACCGTTAACACCCTTTTATCCTTCCTTAATTTCCTTTAACCTAATCCTCACTCCCAAAATAAATCTCCTGAACCCGTGGGTTATTGCGGATCTCCTTCGGGCTCCCTTCTGCAAACACACAACCCTGATGAAAAACCGTAATCCGAGGCGCCACTTGAAGTGCCACATCCATGTTATGCTCAATGATTAGAATCGTAATCTTGGGATCAAGCTTATAAATCATCTCGGTCATCATCACGGACTCTGCTGGAGAAAGTCCAGCCGTGGGCTCATCCAGAAGAAGCACCGTAGGATTAGAAACCAATGCCATGGAGATCTCAATCTGACGCTGTTCCCCGTAAGAAAGATTCCTCACCACCTCCGCCCGCTTCTCCGCTATCCCCACAGTCTCTAAAACCTCGCCTGCTCGCTCATAAAGCCCCCGATAAGTCGAAAGAGGCCTCACCATGGAAAACTTGATTCCCCTCAAACCCAAGGCCGCAACTACCAGATTCTCCAAAACCGTTAGCGTAGGGAAAAGGTTGGTAATCTGAAAGGTCCGACCTAAGCCCAAATAAGTACGCTGATTGCAAGACAGATGCGTGATATCTTGACCAAAAATCCGGATCGATCCCGATGTGACTGGGTAGAGCCCACTGATAAGACTAAAAAAGGTGGTTTTCCCCGCCCCATTCGGCCCAATAATTGCGCGCCTCTCACCCACGTCCACCCGTAAATCGACCTGCTTGACCGCCTCCAAACCACCAAATCGCTTCGTCAAACCTTCACACTCCAAGGCAGGCCTGACCCCTTCTCCCCTTATTGAGTTCATACCGCCACCTCGACTCGCTTCCGGAATCGCTTCAACACCCCCATTATGCCCTCGGGGGCATACTTAGCGGTTAAGACATAAATAATGGCCATGATCATCAACCACCGCCCGGTGTAAACGCTCACCAGGTTTCTCAAAAAGGTAATGACAAATGCACCTATGGTCGGTCCGACCAAGGTTCCCCGCCCCCCAAGACTCACCATCAAGACAAATTCCATACACTGTGCTAGATCAGAATCATCGGGGCCAACAAACTTAGTGAAATGGGCGTAGAGGGCCCCACCCAGACCGGCGAAAGCCCCGGCAATGATAAAGGCCAGGTACTTGTGCAACCAGACATTAAAACCCAGAACCTTCATCCGTGATTCGCTATCACGAATACCAACCAGTGTCCTCCCAAATGGAGACCGGATCAGAAGGAAGATGAGGATGAAACAGATTATAAAAGCGATCAAGATAAAGTAATGAAAATTGACGTGATCTAACAGATCCACGGGCAAACCCAAATCCGGCCGAGGAATACTCGATATCCCGTTTTCCGCTCCAGTCAGAGACACCCATGAATAGATGAGACCCCATACGCACAAGGCAATCGCCAGGGTAATCAAAATAAAGGAGACCCCGACCGCCCTCAAGGCCATAAGACCGATCACGGCAGAAGCCCCTGCAGCCATCCCAATGCTCGAGGGGAGGGTGACAGCAAAACCAACGTTATACCTAGTCGCCAAGAGAGCCGTTGTATAAGCGCCAATGGCAAAATAGGCTGCGTGTCCAAGAGCACCCAAGCCAGTGTAGCCAATGAGCACATCAAGGCTCATCGCAACTATGGCATAAATTAAGCTCTGGGTCAGCAGGATCACAATATAGATGGGAAGGAGCGGAGGAAGCACAACCAACACCAGTATGGCTGCCCCAAGAGCTACCAATAACCAACCTCGTAATTCAGGTCGTTTTAGCATCATTACTCCCTGCCAAAAAGTCCAGCGGGCCGTACCGCCAGGACAACGGCCATGGGGAAAAAGAGGGTAAAATAGGCAAACTCAGGGAAAAGGGCTCTTCCGAAGTTGTCAATGAGGGCAGCGATGATGGCGCCCACCGCCGCTCCTTTCAAACTTCCCATTCCCCCCACAATTACAACCACGAAGGACAGAGGAAGCACTTCAAAGTCCAGGCCTGGGAGGACCGCCGTGAAAGCACATCCAATTACGCCTGCAAAGGCCGCCAGTAGAGCTCCCAGGCCAAAGACACCCATGGTCACACGATTAACATTGATGCCAACCCCTTGAGCCATCTCAATGTTGTCCACCGCTGCCCTCACAATCGCCCCAGCCCGAGTTTTTTCATGAAACCACCATAGAATTATGTAGACCATCACTGCGGCCCCAATCATAACAAGCTGCAACACATAGAAGTAATACTCACCCAACACGATGTTCACATTAATCCAGTCAGGAGTCCTGAGTTCGAAGGAATATCCCCCAAAGATCAGGAGGAGCACATCCTGAAAAAAGAGAGTTATTCCCATAGTCATCAGCATCTGCCGTATCTCCTGCCCCCTCCCCATACCCCGAAGGAAAAAACGCTCCATGACCATACCCACAGAGGCGACCACAAGAGGGGCTATCACGACTGCCAGATAGAAACTCCCTGTATAGCGAATGACGACATAGCCTATATATCCCCCCATTAAGTAAAAGGCCCCATGGGCGATATTGATAATCCTCATCACCCCAAAGATGAGAGTCAGTCCTCCCCCCAGCAAAAAGAGGAGCCCTGCGAAGGCGATGCCGTTAAAGGTTTGAGTCACCAAAAATTCCATAATTTTCCCTCATGTTTACCCACGTAATAAGCCACTCCCTGTAGACACGGAACCTTTTTTGTACCGGGGGTTAAGGGGGGCCGCAGCATTCCGCTTCGCCAAGGGGGATTACCCCCCCTTGGCGAAGCGATCACCCCGGGCAGGCGAACCACCGCGTAGCATGCGAGTTGAGTTTACTCGTTGCCTCACTCACAATATTTACACGGAGGATTCTTACTAGAATACAAGGGTGCCTTCAAGTAAGCCTTGGGATCGTACTTCCAGAACTGGGAGACATTGCGATAAGTATATACGACGCTGTTCTGGTAACGACCCTTTACCTTCTCCACACTACGCACGTATATGTTCTCAACGACATTTCCGTATCTGTCCAGTTTGAGGTTCCCCTTAGGAGAATCAGGAATCTCGACAGCCCGCAATGCCTTTATGAACTTCTTCTTATTCTCCACCTTTCCCTTGACGGCCCTAATAGCCCTTGCAATCCAATCTGCCCCGACATACGAGTTCATCATGAGCGCTGTAACTTCTCTTTTGGTTGCTTTTTTAACTTTCGCTACAAATTTTTTGTTCTCAGGAGTATCAAGGACTGGACTATAGGCATCTACACAAAGCATTCCAAGGCCAAGAGTACCCATTTCTTGGAGAAATGATTCATCGGTTCCCGCCAATACGGTTAAGGTCTTCCACTTCTCCGTGAGCCCCCTTGCCCTGAGCGCCCTCCTAAAACGTATCATGGCTGGTCCCGTGATCACTGCGAAAAGGCCGTCCGCCTCGCGCTTAAAACTTCCGACGTATGGGCTGAAGTCCAGAGTACCACGCGGTACATAGATCCTTTGAATAGCCTTCCCACCGGCGTCCTCAAAAACTCGTTGGAATGCGCCAATGGTTTCTTGGCCGAAAGCGTGTTCCCATCCAAGGATCGCAACCCTCCGCCACCCTAATTGATTATACGCATAGTCTCCCGCAACATGACCGACCTGACTGCCGGAATAACAGACGCGAACAATATTGGGTGCTCCCTTGCGCTGTGTTATATCATCCCCAGCTGTAGCGGTAACAACAAGAGGAATGTTCGCTTCTACGGCAAGCGGTGCTACTGCGTATGCGCAACTGCTAAAGAATAACCCGGCCATGATGTTTACCTTATCGTGGGTGATGAGTTTACGCGCTTTCGTAATCCCAACGGCGGCCTTACCTTGTGCATCTTCGCTAATAAATTCGATCTTTCGTCCTGCTACGGTATAGTTGACCTCTTTCAGGAACAATTTGAAGCCAAACACCATGTCTGCCCCTAGCTGTGCCCTAGAGCCCGTCAGAGGCGAGATAAAGCCTATCTTGATCGGTCCCTTCTTGGCCGCATAAGCCGGTAAACCAAACCCGCCAACGACCACAAAGGTCAATAGCAATACCATGGTGCCCATCATGAATCCGGACTTCTTCCAGTGTTGCCCTTTGCCTAAATTCCAATAGCCTGAACGTAACATTTTGGTCCTCCTTTCTTTCTTATGGGTTAAACAGCCGCGGCCACCCCTTAAATGGCCATGCCTTAAAGGAACCACAGAATTATTGAGGTTCTTTTATATAATACCCTGCACCCAAAAGTCAAGATATTTTTTGGGTTAATGCTTAAATAGTTATCTTACATCGTGTATTTCCAGCGCTTCAATCTATCATTTGATGTCTAGTTTCTATGTTTTTTATAAATATGCTTGACAATCCTCTTAAATACCTGGTAAACGTTTTCCTATGGTTCAGAACTCAGGCGGGAAGGTACGAAATCTGAACGCTGAATGGGTCAACGGGTACATTTGACAGCCCTGGTTTTCTGGGAAAATGAAAATCTGACTGCGCTTTAACGCGGAAAGGCGACCAATTATGGATTTGGATTTTTTTATCGTTCAAACCCTCAGCGG
>DAOVAK010000024.1 GCA_030671095.1 Deltaproteobacteria bacterium
AAGAGACAAAACATTGTAATACTTTAGGCATTTGAAAAGCCCCTGGGCTAACCGGCATTCTCTGGAGGGGCCAAAAAATTTGCGCACTGCCCTTAAGTATGGCGCACAAAGCGGGATATCTCTGATGGCCATGTTCTGTCAGCATTGAACTTGGCCTAGCCTCTATTTGGACGGCCTGTGTGCGCAGGCGTCATGGCAAGGGAGGTCCAGGGGGGAACCCTGTGTAGAAGGCAGGGTTTTTGGCCGCTCCAGAGAACCCCGCTCAGCCCACCAAGAGTTCTTGCACGGCTGTTTCAAAGGGCTAAAATGTTACCATTTATCAATGTTCAATGATAAATGCTCTTATGTGGCACATTCGGAGGTGTCGCCTCCCAGCTTTGAGAGGGCATGTTTCAAGGCGGGTAAAACGACTGAGAGGTTGTCCTTCACCCCTCCGGGACTCCCGGGGAGATTAATGATCAAACAGGATCCACGGACACCCACCATGGCACGAGATATCATGGCATGGGGCGTTGTTTTCAGGCTCTCGGCCCGCATGGCTTCAGCCATGCCTGGGACCTCATAATCAATGGCTCTCTCCATCGCCTGAGGTGTCACATCAGTAGGGCTAAGCCCGGTGCCTCCTGAAGTGATGATTAAAGAGAGTCCCAGATTGTCCACCCATTCCATAAGAGTGTCCACAATCTGCTGACCATCATCAGGAACGATCCCTTTCTTGATGATAGGGAATCCCTCTTCCTCTAACATCCGGGCGGCAAGCTCTCCACTCTCGTCCTCTCTCCTCCCCTGAGAGCCTTTGGTGCTGATGGTTAAGACGCCGACCCTAAATGCTTCTTCCATATAGTATGCCCTATGCTGTCTTCCTGGCTGCGCTGACCACCTTCTCTGCTAACTGGGCTGGAACCTCCTCATAATGGGAATGTTCCATTTGGAAAGTCCCGCGCCCGCCAGTAATGGAGTTCAAGTCAAGGGCATATTTAAGGACCTCGGCCATGGGGACCTTTGCCTTGATGACCTGATACCTCCCCTGGGTATCCATTCCCATAACCCGACCTCGCCGGCCGTTAAGATCTCCCATCACATCCCCCATGACCTCTTCGGGCACAGTAATCTCCATTTTCATGATGGGCTCAAGCAGAATAGGGTTCGCATCCTGTAGCGCCTTTTTGAAGCACATGCTGGCAGCTATCTTGAAGGCCATTTCCGAAGAATCCACATCGTGTGATTTGCCATCATAAAAACGGACCTTCAAGTCAACCACGGGGTAGCCTGCAAGAATCCCGCTCTTAATAGCGTCGTGTAGTCCTTTTTCCACAGCGGGTACAAAACTTCGAGGGACATTCATTCCTGTGAGGGCCTCATCAAACTCAAAACCCTCCCCCTTTTCCAGTGGTGACACATCGAAATGGACCTCAGCAAACTGGCCGCGGCCTCCAGTCTGCTTTTTGTGCCGATAAATGACCTTATTTACAGCTTTTTTGATGGTCTCTTGGTAAGGGACCTTCACAGGCTTCAAGTTGGCTTCCACCCCAAATTTCCGTTTTAGCTTCTCGCAGGTTGCCTCTAGATGTATTTGTCCTGTCCCTGAAAGGACGATTTCAGATGTTGCCTGATCCCTTTCCAGTCTCAGGGTGGGATCCTCTTCAAGAAGTCTAGCAAGGGAGCTGAAGACCTTATCTTCACTCCCTTTTACTTTTGCCTCAACAGCATAGGAGAGGGCCGGTGGAAGCGGCTCAGTGGGCGTGTAAATGATGGGATCGTTTTCCCGACACAGCGTATTCCCTGTCTGCGTCACTTTTAACTTGGGAATGGCAACGATATCCCCGGCAATGGCCATTTCCGTGGGCTGTTGCTTTTTGCCCTCTAAAAGAAAGATCTGCCCAAATTTCTCTTTGCTTTTCTTATTGGCGTTATAAACACTTGATTCAGCATTCAGAGTGCCGGACAACACCCTCAGTAGGCTCAGCCTGCCTGCAAAGGGATCTGCTACTGTTTTGAAGACAAGGGAAGAGAAGGGGGCGTCTGGATCCGGACTTCTTTGGATATCCTCTTCTCCGACCAGGGGGACACCCTGAAAAGGTCCCCTCTCGACAGGGGCGGGGACCCCTTGAACGATGAGATCCATTAACTGGGGGACGCCCATATTCAGGGTTGCCGACCCACAAATGATGGGCACCAGCAGCCCTGACTTAATGGCCTGGACGAAAGTCTCCTCTATCTCCTGGGCGGAGAGTTCTTCTCCTTCCAAGTACTTTTCCATCAATTCGTCATTGGCCTCTACGATGTTTTCTATTAACTTTTCTCGCCATTCTTCTGTCGTCTCCAACATATCTTCAGGGACATCTGATTGTTGGAATTTACCACTGCCATCTTTATTGTACGTATAGGCTTTCATCTTGATGAGATCCACCAAACCCTGGAACTTATCCTCTGAACCTATGGGCAAAAAGACTGGCGAAGCTTTGACATTGAAGGCTTTGGTGATTTCATCCACCACTCCGAAATAATTAGCTCGCTCCCTGTCCATTTTGTTAACAAAAATGATCCTTGGAAGGTTTTGTTCATCCGCAAAGGCCCAGACCTTTTCTGTCCCTATCTTGACGCCCGCCGTTGCATCAATAACAATGACTACCCCGTCGGCAGCTTGCAGTGCGAAGCGGGTATCGGAAAGAAAATTGTCATCCCCCGGCGTATCAATCAGGTTGATATAGGACTTTTTCCAATCGCAATGATGAAAAGATGTGCTAATGGTTATTCTTCTTTTCACTTCCTCCGGTTCAAAATCCAAATTAGACGTGCCATCATCCACGCTGCCAAGTCTCTTCGTAGCCTTTCCGTTCAGAAGCATGGCCTCGCCAAGGGACGTTTTGCCCGAACCCACATGGGCCACGAAGGCAACGTTTCGCAGTTGCTCACTGTTTCTTTTCATATCAAATTCCTTTCCGCACGCATTTTCCCCACAGCGTATTCTAAGGGTGTGGGGAAAATTTGATCAAGATTTCCAAAACGGACAAAACGGATTACCAGCCGAGTCGTTTGCGACTTACGCCTGATGTCTCATAGGACCTGAGATGAAATCGGCTAACCCCGATAAAATACCGGATTTTACGAAAGAGATGATTCCCAAAAACCTAAAAACTACATTAACAGCGAAAACAAAGTCAAGCTCAGAATACGAACCGTGATTTTTTGATTGCCAATTGTCGGGAATATGTTATGTTATTGATTTTTCCGTAATAACTTGAATGTATAGGAATTTCCTTTTTTGAGTCCCGCCAGCGGGACGTCGTATAAAATCGCGAAGCGATTTTATTACCTGATGCCTTGGATGAAATGCGGCTTGCTAAGCTCATAGATTCTTTTATTGATTATTTGAGATCGCAGAAAGGCTATTCGCATCACACGGTCAAGAACTATCAGGTTGATCTGGATCATTTTCTAAAGTTTCTGGCTAACAGGGAGAAGTCAACAGGGAAAAAAGAGATTGCCCCAGAGTTGGAATCTATCGATTTCCTGGTGATCAGGGAATATTTAGGAAGGCTGTACAGCCGGTACAAACGCACCACGATTGCTCGGAAACTTTCAGCTATCCGGTCCTTTTTCTACTTCCTTGAGAGGAAAGGTTTGGTTCAGAGCAATCCTGCGGCCGACATCTCGAGTCCCAAGCAAGGGAAGTATATCCCCACCCATCTTCCCGTCGATGAGATGTTCAGGCTTCTCGAAGGACCTGACAGGGCGAAACCCCTTGGTTTGCGGGACTTGGCCATACTGGAGGTGCTTTATTCATGTGGTATCCGAGTAAGTGAACTGTCAGGTCTCAATCCATCGAGCATTGATTTCGATCAGCGCTTGGTCAAGGTGGTGGGGAAAGGGAACAAAGAGAGAATCGTCCCTATTGGAAGGAAGGCATTAAGGGCGATCAAAGATTATGTTGAAGCAACACTCCCGCTCAGGAAAAAGGCCCAGGTAGATTCTCAAGATGCACCTCTTTTTATGAACTTTCGGGGGGGGCGGCTGACCACCCGGAGCATCGGGAGGGTTGTGAAGAAATATGCGAGCCAATGTGGTCTCATGACTGAGATCACCCCTCATTCCTTGAGGCATACCTTTGCCACCCATCTCCTAGACGGAGGTGCAGATCTTCGGTCGGTTCAGGAACTTCTGGGGCATGCGAGTCTCTCCACTACCCAGAAATACACCCATGTGAGCCTCGAAAAGCTGATGGAGGTTTATGATAAGGCCCATCCGAGGAGCTAAGAAGTAAGCAGTAGGCAGTAAGGAGTAAGGAGAAGGGGATTTCATAGGATGAAAAATTCCAAGAAAACTATTAAAGCGACTACCATTCTTGCGGTTCGGAAGGATGGAAGGGCCGTCATGGCCGGAGATGGCCAGGTGAGCATTGGCGAGACCATTATGAAACACAAGGCCAACAAGTTGAGGTTCATGTACAAAGACCGGGTCTTGGTCGGTTTTGCTGGCACCGCGGCAGACGCCTTCAACCTTTTCGAGAGGCTGGAGACGAAGCTTGAGAAGTTCAACGGAAACCTGACCCGGGCCGCCGTTGAGCTTGCCAAGGACTGGCGTACGGATAAGATCCTAAGGAGACTGGAGGCCCTGCTCCTTGCCATGGATAATGAGCATACCCTCATCATCTCGGGCACCGGAGATGTTATTGAGCCTGATGAATCTGTGGCCGCCATAGGTTCTGGAGGGCCTTATGCCCAAGCAGCAGCTCGAGCCCTGACGGCGCATTCTGATCTGGACGTCCCATCCATTGCTCGGGAAGCCATGAAAATAACGGCTTCAATCTGTCTCTATACCAATGAGCAGATCGTCGTCTACGAGATTGGACAAAAGGAATAGAAATGGAACTTGATCAAATAGACAATCGACATTCCATGAAGATGTTAACACCAAGAGAAATTGTCTCTGAGCTTGACAAATACATCATTGGGCAGGATCAGGCCAAGCGGTCCGTGGCCATTGCCCTGAGAAATAGGTGGCGCAGGCAGCAAGTGCCACCGGAACTCAAGGATGAAATTGCTCCCAAAAACATCATTATGATTGGTCCAACGGGCGTTGGGAAGACGGAGATCTCAAGGCGTCTGGCACGGCTTGCCAAATCCCCTTTTCTCAAGGTGGAGGCCACTAAGTTTACCGAAGTGGGATATGTGGGTCGCGATGTGGAATCCATGATCAGAGATCTGACAGAGCTGGCTGCGAACATGGCCAAAAAAGAGGAGCAAGAGAATGTCAAGGCAAAGGCCCGCGAACTGGCCGAGGAGAGGCTTCTTGACATCCTCCTTCCCAAGAAAAAGGATGAGATTCGTGAGGAAGAGGGAGGGGATAAAGAAAAGGTCCTTGAAGTGGTGAAAGTGGATAGGCCCGAAGGCCATTCAACCCGTGAGAAATTGAGACGGATGTTGAGAGATGGGAAACTGGATGCCCGCTACGTGGAACTGGAGACCGACAACAAAAATGTTCCCATGGTTGAAATCTTTTCCAGTGCGGGTTTGGAAGAGATGGAATTCAATGTCAAAGAGGTTTTCGGGAATCTCTTTCCTGCGAAGAAGAAAAAGAGACGGATGAAGATTCCAGAAGCGATAGAGATTCTCTTCCAGGAAGAATCCCAGCGTCTTATCGATATGGATAAGGTCATAGAAGAGGCGATCCGGATGACAGAGCAAAACGGGATCATCTTCCTCGATGAGTTGGACAAAATTGCGGGTTCAGAGTCCCGGTATGGCCCGGATGTATCTCGAGAAGGTGTGCAGAGAGATCTTCTTCCCATTGTGGAGGGTTCCACGGTCATTACCAAGTACGGTATGGTAAAAACCGATCACATCCTCTTTATTGCTGCAGGGGCCTTTAATGCGAGCAAGCCGTCAGACCTTTTGCCGGAGCTCCAGGGCCGGTTTCCCATCAGGGTGGAACTTGGATCCCTATCTCGGGAAGATTTTATTCGAATTCTAACGGA
Source organism: Deltaproteobacteria bacterium (assembly GCA_030671095.1). The sequence goes on from DAOVAK010000024.1 coordinate 5,978, forward strand.
GCCCAAAAACGCCCTGATCACGCAATACGAAGCACTCCTTGAGACGGAAGAGATCGATCTTGAATTTAAAGAATCAGCCATTCAGGAGATTGCCTCCATAGCCAGTAAGGTTAACGAACGTATGGAAAACATAGGTGCACGGAGGCTACATACGGTCATGGAGAAACTCCTGGACGAGGTATCCTTTGATGCCCCGGATATGGCCACAAAAGAGGTCATTATTGACAAGAAATATGTGGCCGAAAAGCTGAGGGATATTCTAGAGGACGAAAACTTGAGCAGATACATTCTTTAATGACAAATGACTAGTGACAAATGACGGATGACCAAACAAATATAGCAAAAGTTCTTATCGAAGCCTTGCCCTATATCCGGCGATTCAACAATGCCACCATAGTGGTTAAGTACGGCGGGCACGCCATGGTTGATGAAAAGCTGAAGAAGAACTTTGCCCTGGATATTATTCTTATGAAATACGTGGGCCTCAATCCTATTGTGGTGCACGGTGGCGGGCCTCAGATAGGCAAGTTCTTGAATAAGCTCTCCATTGAGTCTGAATTTGTGGATGGAATGCGGGTGACCGATAAACAGACCATGGACGTGGTGGAGATGGTCCTTGTGGGGAAAGTGAACAAAGAGATTGTGACCCTCATCAACCAGAACGGTGGCCAATCCGTAGGGCTCTCAGGTAAGGATGGTCAACTCGTTACTGCCAAAAAGATGAAATATGTCAAAGACATGGGAGGCGATCAACCACCCGAGATCATTGACATGGGTATGGTGGGTGAGATCACGTCCGTGAATAACCAGGTTCTCAAGAATCTTCTGGATGGGCAGTTTGTCCCGGTCATAGCCCCTGTAGGCGCAGGCCAAAAAGGTGAGACATACAATATTAATGCAGACCTAGTGGCAGGGCACATAGCCGCTTCTCTAAAGGCCAGGAAATTGATTCTTCTCACAGATACAGAGGGGATTCTCGATCAAGAGGGGAAGTTGATTTCCTCAGTCAAGAAGAAAGAGGCCCCAAAGCTAATAAAGAATGGCACCGTGAAGGGAGGTATGATTCCGAAAGTCAATTGTTGTCTGGAGGCCCTGAAAGGCGGGGTCAAGAAGGCCCATATCATTGACGGGCGTAAAGCGCATGCCATTTTATTAGAGATATTCACCAAGATTGGGGTTGGCACGGAGATCGTCCACTAAGAATTGGGAATTTGGAATTAAAGACTCCTCATATAATAGGACCTTGTGGGAAACCTCTGAGATATGAAACCGAATACCTGCCATGTCAACCTGAATGACTAATGACAAAGGAGTGAGTGAGCAGATGGAGAGTAGTTCCAGCCTTGCAGACAAATATATGTTTCAGACTTACAGCCGTTTTCCTCTCACGCTGGTGAAGGGAAAAGGCTGTCGGCTCTGGGATGAAGAAGGAAAGGAGTACCTTGATTTTGTGGGTGGCATTGCTGTTTGTGCACTGGGGCATAGTTCACCACTGGTTAGCGAGGCCCTTGAAGAGCAGTCAAGAACACTGGTGCACGTATCAAACCTATATTACACAAAACCTCAAACGGAGCTGGCTCAGCTCTTGGTGGAAAATTCTTTCGCTGACCGCGTTTTTTTCTGCAACAGTGGTGCTGAGGCCAACGAGGCGGCGATAAAGCTTGTACGGCGCTATTCGGAGGAGAACTTTAGTTCAGACAGGTATGTGATCATTTCCATGACAAATTCCTTTCATGGGAGGACCATGGCCACCTTATCAGCGACAGGGCAGGCAAAGGTCCAGAAAGGTTATGATCCCTTGCTGAACGGCTTTAAATTTGTCCCTTTTAACGATCTGTCCAGCCTGGAGGAGGCGGTAGACGACCACGTGTGTGCCGTCATGCTAGAGCCCATCCAAGGCGAAGGGGGAGTCGTCTGCCCTCATTTCGATTACCTTAAGGGTGTTGAGGAGATATGCGATAACCGAAATCTGCTTCTCATCTTTGATGAAGTCCAAGTGGGGATGGGCCGCACCGGGAAGTTATTCGCCTATGAGCACTATGGTGTAACGCCGCACATAATGACTTTGGCCAAGGCATTGGGAAACGGCCTTCCCATTGGTGCCATGCTTTCCACCGAGGAGTTGAGCAACGCATTCGGTCCTGGAAGTCATGCCTCCACCTTTGGCGGAACGCCCCTCGTGACGGCTGCTGCAAAGGCTGTGTTGAAAAGCCTTTTGGAAGATGGATGGATAGATAACTGTCGGCAGATGGGGGAATATTTCAAAGGAAGATTGGAGGATCTTGGCCCGAGACATCGTATGATAAAGGAGGTAAGGGGGCTTGGCCTCATTCTCGGTGTGGAACTTGATCGGCCAGGCGCTCCAATTGTGGACGCCTGCACAGAGAGGGGTTTTCTAATCAACTGTATACAGGACAAGGTCCTTCGGTTTATTCCCCCTCTGATTGTTGAGAAGAGAGAGATTGACCTTCTGCTTGAAGCTCTGGATGAGATCTTGGGTGAACAGAGATGAAACGAGACCTTTTAACAATTCGAGATCTAAGTCAGGAAGAAATTTTCACTCTTATTGATAGGGGTCTCGAGATAAAAAAACAGGGACGCAATGCTTCCAAGCCCCTCAGCGGTTACACCATCGGATTGGTTTTTGATAAGGCCTCAACGAGGACAAGGGTCTCCTTCGAGACAGCCATGTTCCGCTCGGGTGGCCAAACGCTTTTCCTGAGTCGAGCCGATATGCAGTTGTCGAGAGATGAGACTGTGGAGGATACGGCTCGGGTACTTTCTCGATATATTGATGGTCTGGTGATTAGAACCTATTCTCAGGGGCTGGTCAAAGAGATGGCAAAATGGGCAGATATACCTGTTATCAACGCCCTGACGGATCTCTATCATCCCTGCCAGGTACTGAGTGACCTCATGACAGTGAAGGAGAAGCGAGGGCACATGGACAATATGAAAGTTGCCTGGATCGGAGATGGCAACAATGTGGCCCACTCGTGGATTAACGCCGCCCATCTGCTGGGATTTGAGCTGATCTTGGCGTGTCCCCGCGGTTATCATCCTTTACCTGAAGTCCTGAAGGATGTGGGTGAAAACGTCAGTGTGATTGAAGATCGGGAAGAGGCTGCCCGTGGAGCAGATGTCATTAATACGGATGTCTGGGCCAGCATGGGCCAAGAAGACGAAAAAGTGGAACGGATGAAGGTTTTCCAGGACTTTCAAGTGGATCAGTCATTGGTCGAACTGGCTAAACCCGATGTCCTGGTCATGCATTGTCTTCCGGCCCATAGGGGTGAGGAGATAACGGCCGAGGTTATCGATGGCCCTCGCTCCGTCGTTTTTGATCAGGCTGAAAACAAGCTCCACCTCCATCAGGCCCTTCTGGAGAAATTACTGATTAAGGAATAAATAACCGCTGACCTACGCGGACATTTTAGCCGAGCGACCCGCCCGCCTCGCCTGCGCGAGAGCAATGGCGGGCAGGCTTGCTCGGCTAAAGGGCATCATCGTCTCATAATACTAAACAGTGAACATCGATTTTCGGTACTTTTACACTTCCAAAAACCGAAATAAGGCGATCGTCTTTCTAACCGCCCGAAGGGCAGGCTCGTTTTCCTCTGCCGCAGTCGGCAGAGGAAAAAGTCTATGTCTGTCTGCTTGCCCCGTGAAACGCGAAGCCTATTTCACTGGGGTGTGGGTCGGCGGTTAATTATGCATAGCTAAACATATGAGGAGAGCTGAGATTTGGGTGAAAAGATCAAGAAGATCGTGCTGGCTTATTCCGGAGGTCTTGATACATCCGTCATTCTCTCATGGTTGATGGAAAACTATCAGTGCCCCGTCATTGCCTTTTTTGCAGATCTGGGCCAGGGAGATGATATGGACGCGGTCAAGGAGAAGGCCATTCAGACGGGCGCAGAAGAAGTTATCCTGGAAGACCTTAAAGAGGAGTTTGTGGGGGATTTCGTGTGGCCCGCACTGAGGGCCAATGCCATTTATGAATCCGGGTACCTGCTCGGGACTTCTCTTGCAAGGCCCCTCATCGCCATGAGACAGGTGGAAGCTTCGAGGAGCTCAGGAGCGGATGCAGTGAGTCACGGGGCCACGGGAAAAGGGAATGATCAGGTGAGGTTTGAAATGGCCTACATGGCCCTTGAGCCTGACTTAAAGATCATCGCACCCTGGAGGATATGGAATTTCAAGGGCCGAGAAGACCTTGTAGGCTATGCCCGCTCCAAAAATATCCCTGTTCCTGTGACCAAAGAGAAGCCCTATTCCACCGATGCAAATCTGCTGCACATCAGTTTCGAAGGCGGGATCCTTGAAGATACATGGAACGAGCCTCCTGAAGACATGTTTGTCATGTCCGTTTCTCCGGAAGATGCGCCTGATCAGGCCTCGTATATAGAAGTCCAATTCAAAGAGGGGAACCCAATTGCCGTAGATGGAAAATCTTTGTCCCCTGCAAATCTCTTGGCCCACCTAAACGCCCTGGGCGGGAGGAATGGCATCGGACGGGTGGACCTGGTGGAGAATCGATATGTGGGCATGAAGTCCAGGGGCGTGTATGAAACGCCAGGTGGGACTATTTTAAGGATAGCCCACCAGGCCATTGAGTCTATAACCATGGACCGGGAAGTCATGCACATAAGGGACGGACTTGTGCCCCGGTACGCCGAGATGATCTACTATGGCTACTGGTTTTCACCAGAGAGGGAAATGCTACAGTCCCTTATCGATGAGACGCAGAAAAACGTAACCGGTATCGTGAGGCTCAAACTCTACAAAGGCAACTGCACCGTGGTGGGAAGGAAATCTGATCGTTCGCTATATGACGCAGACTTTGCCACCTTTGAGAGTGAAGATGTATATAACCAAAAGGATGCGGAAGGATTTATAAGGCTGAATGCCCTCCGGCTTAAAATAGCCGAACTCATGAGACGGAAGCAGAGACAAGGGAATACCCAATGACCCCAGTGGAATGGTCTCCCGATGAATCGGGAGCCCCAGTGGAATAGGCTGACGCATTCCACGGGGTAAAAATTCCACAGGGCAAGCAAATGACAAAACCCTCTTCCCCTTTGAGGGGTAGGGTGGGTGTGGGCGAATGACCAATGACAGATGAGAAATCAAAAATTTGGGGAGGTCGTTTTCAGAAAGGCATGGATGAGGTGGTGGAGAAGTTTAATGCCTCCATCAGCTTTGATGCACGGCTATATGCGCAGGATATAGAGGGAAGCATGGCCCATTGTCGGATGCTTGCCAAACAGGGAATTATCAGTGAAGAAGAGTCTTCCCAGATCCTTAGTGCACTGGCAGAGATTAAGAGGGAGATGGACAGGGGAGAAATCCCTCTTGATGAGGTGCACGAAGATATTCACACCCTTGTGGAGAAAGTCCTGGTGGAGAAGATCGGACCGATTGGGGAGAAGCTTCACACAGGCCGAAGCCGCAACGATCAAATTTCCCTGGATGTGCGCTTGTATGTGAGGGAGGCCATTCAGAGGGTGGCCAAGCTGATAGAAGAATTGCAATTGGTCTTGGTGGGTCTTGCAGGGAAAAACATGGATCTGATTGTCCCAGGATATACCCACCTTCAGCGGGCGCAGCCCGTGCTGCTGGCTCATCATCTGCTGGCCTACTTTGAAATGCTGAAAAGAGATGGGCAGAGGTTACGAGAAAACCTTAAACGGGTAAATGTGCTTCCCCTAGGAAGTGCTGCACTGGCCGGTTCCACCTTTCAACTGGACCGGGAAATGGTGGCCAAAGCGTTGGGGTTTGAAACCATCTCAGAGAACAGTATGGATGCCGTAAGCGATCGGGACTTTGTGATCGAGTTCCTTTTTGCCTCTTCCGTCCTCATGATGCACTTGAGCCGTCTGTGCGAGGAACTGATCATCTGGTCAAGCCAGGAGTTCGGATTTATAACTCTCCCGGATGCATACTGCACCGGCAGCAGTATCATGCCTCAAAAGAAGAATCCGGATCTACCGGAGCTCATAAGGGGGAAGACAGGCCGGGTATATGGGCACCTAATGGCCCTTTTGACTACCATGAAGGGCCTTCCCTTGAGCTACAACAAGGATTTGCAGGAGGACAAAGAGCCCCTGTTCGATACGGTAGACACGGTGGGGCAGTGTCTCTCGGTGCTAAGCCGTCTTTTGAAGGAAGTCTCTTTCAATGAGGAGAAGATGAGAAAGGCGACCGAAGAGGGCTATCTTGTTGCCACCGATTTGGCGGATTATCTGGTAGGGAAGGGGGTGACCTTTCGGAAGGCTCATGAGACTGTGGGAAAGATGGTGCTTTTTGCCATCGATCAGAAGAAGGAATTAGGCCAGCTCAACTTGGAGGAGATGAAGAAGTTTGAGCGTAAGATAGAGAAAGATGTTTACGATTGGCTTGAGCCCGCTTTATGCCTTAAAAGGAGAAATCTCCCAGGAGGTACAGGGCCTGAAGCGGTCAAAAGAAGTCTTCAAAAGGCCAAAGAGGAACTTACATCTTGAAATCCGCCCGATTTCTGGTTTTCCTGTGTGCTTTTGGAATCCTCATGGTCACACTGTCGTGTGGAAAGAAAGGGGACCCCTTTCTGCCCCAGAAAGAGATCTCTGCAAAAGTAACAGATTTACAGGGCGAACGGGAAAAGGGGGATATTCTCTTAAGGGGAAAGATCCGTGGTCCGAAGGAAGTGGAAGGTGCCAGGGTCTATTATGCGCAATATCCCATTGAAAAAGCCCCGTGTGAGGGGTGCCCCATTGAATATCAGGGCTATCAAGCATATGGTGCAGATGTGGTCAAGGAGGAAGGCTTTCTTTGCAGGATTCCAGTAAAGGTTCAAGGACAAGTCTATTTTTTTAGAGTGAACCTGATCGGACCAGGTGGGGAAATGGGTCCGCCTTCCGAGACGGTCAAAGTGGTTGTAGAGTAGGGAGCTCAAATTTATTAACCGCAGACACACGCCGACAATTTGGCCGAGCGACTTGCTCGGCCAAATGGGATGCCAATGATCGATTCGATGGGTGAGACAGGATGGGGGCAGATCTTTGCAAATAGGGACAAAGGGAAATAAGGCCTCTGTGTTTTTGTATACTCAAGACTCAAAATAAGAAGGTTTGTTCTTTCGCCCGCCGGAGGGCAGATCTCTTTTCCTCTGCCGACGTCGGCAGAGGAAAAAGTCTGTGTCTGTCTGTGTGGGTCTGCGGCTAATGTGAGGGTCATGCATCATTTCCAATACCAGAACAATGAGCTCTACTGCGAAGAGGTCCCTGTATTGGAAATAGCAAGGGACGTGGGGACGCCTTTCTATCTGTACTCCCATGCCACTTTAAGACAACACTTTAAAGCCTTTGAC
>DAOVAK010000807.1 GCA_030671095.1 Deltaproteobacteria bacterium
GTGAGGGATATAAACCAACTGAAGGCCATAACAAGGGCCGGCATGGGGGCTTGTGGCTCAAAGACCTGTAGGCCCATGATCTGGCGTCTATTCGAGGAGGAGGGGATTGATCTGGGGGAGGTAACAGACAGAACCGATCGACCCCTTTACGTGGAAGTCCCTCTGGGCATCTTAGCTGGAGTGCGTGAAGGTGATTACGATGAATAATTATGAAGTGATCATAGTGGGCGCAGGATCTATCGGTGTTCCGACCGCTATGGCCCTTGGTGAAATGGGGGTCAAGACACTGGTCGTAGACAAGAATCCCTCACCTGGCCAAGGCGAGAACAAAAAAGCCATTGGCGGCATTAGGGCTACCCATTCAGACCCTGCCAAAATCCTGACCTGCATCAGGTCGCTCCAGATATTCTCCACGTGGGAAGAGAGGCACGGTGACAACATCGAGTGGCTCAAAGGGGGTTACACATTCCCGGTCTACAGAGAAATCGATGAAAAGGCTCTGAAAGGTATACTACCCATACAAAAAGAGTACGGCCTAAACATCGACTTCGTCGGCCCGGGAAAAATAGAGGAGGTGGTTCCTGGAATAAACCCGGACGGCTTAATCGGCGGTACGGTCTCACCAGATGACGGTTCAGCTTCGCCTCTCCGAGCGGTTAATGCCTTCTACAGAAGGGCGCTCGAAATGGGCGTTCAGTTCCAGTTTAAGACGCCGGTGAGCAGAATCATTGTGGAAAATGGTAAGGTCCTAGGTGTGGCTACCGACGAGGGTGATTACCGTGCCCCCATTGTGGTAGATGCGGCTGGTCCCTTCTCGAGGGAACTGTCTAAGACAGCTGGCACAGATGTCCCTGTGACCCCTGACTCCCACGAAGGCGCCATTACGGAGCCTGTCAAGCCGTTCTTTACCTGCATGGTGGTGGATTTGAGGCCAGGCCCGGATTCCAAGAACTACTATTTCTATCAGAACAACCTGGGGCAGGTGGTCTTCTGCATCACCCCAGACCCGGTCATTGAGGGGACCGACAAGAGGGAAACTTCCACTTTCTTGTCCCAGGTGGGTGCCAGGATGGTCACGCTTCTCCCAAGACTCAAAAACCTGAGGGTGAGGAGAATGTGGCGAGGCCTTTACCCCATGTCCCCAGACGGATCCCCATTGGTTGGGTGGAACAATGAAGTGAAAGGGCTCCTGCACGCCACGGGCATGTGCGGGCAGGGGTTCATGCTTGGACCCGGTGCGGGCGAAGTGGTCGCCAGGTTGATTTCGGAGAAGTCAACAGAAGAAGATACGATAATCCTGCAGGGATTCTCACCCTACAGAAGCTTTGGCGACGAAGAGGCACTCAAATAAAGAATTTCTGCCACGAAATGTGGTTTTTGTCCGCCACTGCAAGAGTTCCCTGTCTCTGCTTCATTAGGCCCATTAAGGAGTGATGGCCCGCCCTGGCCTCCGGCTCGTAGAGCCTACCCTCCGGCCTGTAAGCCCTACGGGCTGGAAGCGGCCTCGGAGAGCGCGACGCGAGTATGTAAAGCAGTATAACTTGTGCTTCTGAGAAAGTAAGTCTTTTTGAAACCTGAGCCTCGAAAGCCCGGTCTGGGCCAGGGAGTTCTGGAGTGCTGGAG
>DAOVAK010000353.1 GCA_030671095.1 Deltaproteobacteria bacterium
TGGCAGAAGTAAGGTAGTAGGTGTATTAATAATCGGTGTTCTTGAGGGCGATGTTCACGACATCGGCAAGAACCTGGTCAAGATGATGTTTGATATCGCCGGGTGGACTATTTATGACCTGGGGAGGAATGTACAGATTTCTAAGTTCGCCGTTGAGCAAGTTAGGACTGATGCTAAGATGATAGCTTTATCAGCCATGATGACTACCAGCATGATGGGGATACCTGAGGTGATAAAGATAATTAAGGAAAGAAACCCTGATGTACAAATCATAATTGGTGGCTCTCCAATAACAGAAGAAGTCAAGGAAGCATACGGTGCTGATGGATATGCTCCAAGCGCGGCCAATGCGGTTGATGAAGCGGTCAAGATAATTGAACATCTGAAGCTGAGACTGAACTGAAAAAGCTAGCCCAGAAATACCTTGAGGAGGTTGAAGCGGTAACCGATAGGCGAATCATAGTTATACTTAGGGATTAGAACACAAAAGTAATTTGCTAAAGGAGGTGACAGCAGAAACAAAAAAGCTTAAAGGGAGAGAAACGACTATCCACTGATTCAAGTCCTATGTTATAATCAAGAAAGGAGAACAAGCATGGTTTCAGAAGAGAGAACCAAGGAAATTTTAAAAAACCTTCACGATTCAGTAGTAGACTACGACAGGGACAAGGTTGAGGAGTGGTCTAATATTGCTAAGGACGAAGGTGCCGAACCTTACCTATGCGTAATGGAGGGACTGGCGGCTGGAATGCACACCGTAGGTGACATGTATGAAGATAAGGTATACTTTGTCCCCGAAGTCCTGATGTGTTCTGATGCGCTATATGCCGGGCTGGATGTTTTGCGACCGCTAATCCCCAAGGGCGCCGGTAAGGTAATCGGTGCCGTAGTTATCGGCGTTCTCGAGGGCGATGTTCACGACATCGGCAAGAACCTGGTCAAGATGATGTTTGATGTTGCCGGCTGGAGTGTTTATGACCTGGGAAGAGATGTAGAAATTAGTAAGTTCGCTGCCGAGCAACTAAGGACTGATGCTGAGATGGTGGCGCTGTCAGCCATGATGACGACCAGCATGATGGGGATGCCCGAGGTCATAAAGATGATCAAGGAAAGAAACCCTGATGTACAAATCATAATCGGTGGCTCCCCGATAAATGCAGACACAGTGGGTACGTTTGGTGCTGATGGATACGCTTCAAGCGCAGCCAACGCCGTTGACGAAGCGGTCAAGATGATTGACCACCTGAGGAAACTGCGTCAAGAAAAAGGATAGCAGTGTAGAACTGTGCAGGAAACAACAAAAGCCAGAATGCTTAGTCGTCGGGTAATAAGTCCTGAATAATTTAAGGAGGATAATTATGACATCAGGAAAGTCTGACGGTATGACAGGAATTGAGCGTATAGGGACAGCCTTGCAGCTCAAGGAAGCAGACCGAGTTCCATGTGCCCCATTAACTTGCGGGGCAGCCCGCAGGGTCTACGGGGTTAGTTATGACAAATGGTCACAGAGGGCTGACCTTCAAACAAAGTCCGCCATCGAGGCCTATAAACTAATCGGCTTTGATGGGTATCTTACGCTCGTCGACCTCTCTGTGGAAGCCGAAGATTTGGGACAGGAAGTGATCTACCCAATTGAAAATACTGCCCATCCCAACTATGACAATCCACTCGTCAAGACCTTAGAAGACTACCACAAGATCCCAGTGGTTGACCCCACCAAGAGCCGCAGGATGAGTGAGGAGATCCTACTTGCCAAGCAGTTGGTGGAAGCAATAGGATCGGAATGTGGTATCATGGCATTCGTTTACGGACCCCTGGGTATTTTATCTATGTTGCGAGGAGGGGAGAGGCTGTTTTTTGATTGCATAAAGAATAAGGAGGATGTCCAGGCGGCCGTGCAGATAATCAATGACACTTTGGAACCATACGTCAGGGCCTGCGCCAGGACCGGGGCACCTGCCGTTGTGCTTGACACCCTCTTCTCGTCTCAAACCATCATGAGCAAGAAGCTGTGGTGGGAATGCGAAGGCCAATATTGCACTCGACTGGCCGACGCTATCCGGGATGAGGGCGCCGTGGTGGTAGTTCATAATTGTGGCGAAGGCCTCTATATTGATGAGCAGATTAGATCAATGCACCCGGTGGCCATAACCTTTGCCTATACTAGTGATGACTGCGAGACCTTTACAGAGGTCAAGGAAAAGTGGGGGTCCCAGGTCTGCCTTGTCGGCTATATCAATCCGGCACAATATTGTTATCTGGGCACGCCTGAGGAAGTCAAAGAAGAGTGTAAGAAGGAGATTGAAGAATTGGGTAAGGGTGGTGGGTTCATCCTGTGCACCGGGTGTGAGTTCCCGCCCAACGGGAATTTACGCAACGCTATTGCAATGATGGAGGCCTCTGAACTTTACGGAAGGTACTAATCCAGAAGATTCCCAACAGCCCCCTTCCAGCCAGTCTGGAAGGGGGCACTCTTCAGCTATCGCAGGGCCAAACTGCAGAATTGAAAACGGAGGCATAAAATTGCGAACAGAAGCGAGGCAGACGGCAAAGGCTTCTTTGGAGCCACAGGCTATTGCCATCGAGGATTACTATATCACTATCGAACCTTTTTACCTGCCTACAGGAGACGAGGTTCACATCTTTGAGAGGGCCTACGCGCTCAAGCTCCCAGTGATGCTCAAGGGTCCCACCGGCTGCGGCAAGACAAGATTTCTGGAATATATGGCTTGGAAGCTGTCGCGCCCTCTGGTGACCGTTGCCTGCCATGAGGACCTTACTGCCTCAGACTTGGTTGGGCGATACCTGCTGAAAGGGCGGCAGACTCTGTGGTCTGACGGACCCCTCAGCCTGGCGGTGAAACATGGGGCTATCTGCTACCTGGACGAGGTAGTGGAGGCTCGAAAGGATACCATAGTGGTTATCCACCCCCTCACTGATGATAGAAGAATCCTCATTCAGGAGAAGAAAGGTCTGCTGTTAGAGGCACATCCGAATTTTTTTATGGTGGTCTCTTATAACCCGGGTTACCAGAGCGTGATGAAAGACCTCAAGCATTCCACCCGTCAACGATTCGTAGCTCTGGAGTTCACATACCCTCCTGCAGACAATGAGCGCTTCATCATCATGCAGGAAAGCGAGGTGGATGAAGAAACAGCCAACCGCCTCGTCCGTTTGGGAGAGATGGTTCGTAACCTTCGGCAGCACGGTCTTGAGGAGGGAATCAGCACCAGGTTACTTGTCTACGCAGCCAAGCTGATGTCTGATGGGCTCGCCCAACGTCTCGCCTGTGAGGTGGTAATCCGGCCCATAACGGACGACCAGGAGATGCAGGATGCGATCGCCGAGATCGTCTCGGGGATCTTCTAAGGAGCTATGAATTCTCGGTCACATGGCAAGACTTTTCCCAAAGAGCGCATAAGTCCGGTTCGACAGTTCCTTAACGATAACCCCCACCTTTTATCTAAGCTAACTCTGGTCAGCCGGGATGCTTACCTTAAGATTTGCTCCTCCGTTTATCGTAGCTCCAGCAGATCCAGAGTCTTTTTTATTCACACTTTCAAAAACATTGAGGACGTGGATGGGAGTCCTCTCCGGGACCTAATCCTCAGGGAAGCCCTGATGCTCAGCACCTGCAACTTGGCTCTAGTACAGCCCTATTTTTACGCCGTAAGAGTTCTTTCTGAGGATGCTGATTTTATCGAGCGATGGACCCGGTTCGCGCGCGACCTGGCCGGTTGGGATATCGACGTCGCTGTGGCTTTTCTGAATCAGACTCCTAGAGCAAAGGAGACCTTCGGAGTAGATGGTCTTTTACCTTGGGGGCAGCAGGCACTTGAGACTCTGCGGATAGGACGACAGATGTGGAAAGCAGCCAGGGCTTATTTAGAGGAGGCGGTTGCCGACCGGCGCACCGTCCCACAGTGGCGCTGGAAGTTTTTTCTGGAGCAGGCGGTGCAGATATCGGAGGTGTCCCCATCAGCAGCGGAGGCATTCATACGACTCGGGTCCCGGGCTTGTCTGGTGCTCAATGACCAGGAGGCAGAGCAGTGGGTAAGCGAGGGGCTCGCCGGGTGTGGCACGGAAGAGGAGCTCATTAATTACTTCAGTAGCATCTCCCTCAAGGCGTTGGAAAAAAGGGATCG
>DAOVAK010000645.1 GCA_030671095.1 Deltaproteobacteria bacterium
ACCGATCCCGGAATATATCGGGGGAAGGCGATCGGACTGCCAATCTCTTATCCCCTGATCATGGGACACGAGATCGTTGGGCGTATTGAAACGATCGGAGAGATAGCGGGAAAAAGGCATAAAGTAAAAAAAGGAGACCGGGTAATCATTGAGACAACCTTTGGTTGCGGCCATTGCTATCCCTGCCTTACAGGAAACTACGTGCAATGCGAATCCTGTCTCTTGTATGGACACACGATTCCATGTAAGGATTCACCCCATCTCTGGGGGGCTTACGGGGAGTATCTCTATATCGCTCCCCGAGCTATGGTCCACAAGGTTAGTGATAAACTACCGCCGGAAGCAGCGGTTTTGATTTGCGCCGTTATAGGGAATGCCATCCGATGGTTGCGAATGATAGGAGGGGTAACCATCGGAGATACCGTGGTCATTGAGGGGCCGGGGCAGCAAGGGTTGGCTGGGGTGGTTGTGGCCAGGGAATCCGGAGCCCAGAATATCATTGTCACCGGTTTAACCAAGGATCAGAAGAGATTCGAACTGGCCAAGGAATTTGGGGCGACCCATTGCGTCGATGTGGAGCAGGAGGATGCGGCGGAGGCTGTCGAGGAAGTGACGGCAGGAAGAATGGCCGACGTGGTTATGGATGTGACGGGCCATCCGGAGGGCGCCATCAGAGCCCTCGATCTCGTCCGGAAAGGAGGAACAATCGTCATTCCAAGCATATATGGTGCGGATAAGGCTATTCCCCTCGTCCTAGATAAAATCGTGTTCAAGGAGGTCAAGATCCTCGGGGTAAACAGCCATAACATTCGGTCGGTGATTCCAGCTATTGCCCTGGCCGAATCGAGGAAATATCCCATCGAGAAGATGGTGACCCATCGCTTTCCTCTCGAAGAAGCTGAGAGCGCCGTCCGTCTGGTTGGAGGAGAAATCGAGACGGAGGACGCCATTAAGGTTGTGATCGTTCCTTAAAGTCTCCAGCGAATATAGGAGAAAAGGAGACTCCCACGGAAATCCGGTTGAAACGGTCCAAACACAGGAAAGAGATCGCGATATTGGGTGGTTCAAGAAGGCGCTAGAGGGAATCCAGGAAAAGAGTCAATTCTATTTCCAGTTTTCCAGAAACATCTGTTTTGACGACTTACTTCACCAAAAAGCACAAGATCAGAAAGATTCGAAAGACGGAGGTTCATACTATGACGAATAAGCGTGCCAGTGAACTATTTTTCAAATATCTTAAACTATCAACATCTCCAGTGGCTTTGAAAATGTGCACTTCTAAAGATGAACTTCCTGCTCGGGTAAAAATCCCTCGAAAAGAGTGGGGGGTGGATTTCCGAGCTTGCCAGGCTGTTCATGTGGCCCGAAGGTATGAAGTCACAGTGGCTATACCGCGGAATGAAATGCCATGTCCAACAGGGGCTGTTGCGCTCGGATTCTATAAACCAAACGATTTATATTGGAGTGGTGCCTGTTTCTTTCCCTCATACCAAAGCTTAGAGGCAAAAAAAGTCGCAGCCAAAAATAAGTCGAGATTAGAGGCTCAATATGAATATGTGCTCGTTGCCCCCCTGCATAAGGCCTCTTTCACGCCTGATTTAATCCTGATTTACGGCAACCCGGGTCAAATTACAAGAGCCATTCAATCTGCGGTTTTTAACACCGGGAAACCCCTTAGGGCAAAAACAGTGTGCGCAACAGCTTGTTCCGAATGGGTATCCGCAGCAATGATAACCGGGGAGTGTCAGTACGTTTTCCCGTGTGATGGAGAAAGAAGGTACGGCGCTTTAGATGATAGCGAAATGGTTTTTTCACTACCTTATGGGAAAATGGGGGAAATTCTCGATTCACTGAAGACCGCTTATAATGCGAAAGAAGGTCGAATAAAATATCCTGCTGAGAGATTTTTGTTCCATCAAGGCCCCGTTTCCGAGCGATATCAAAAGTTGTTAGAATCGCTGAGAAAAGATGAGTAACCGGATAGTCCAGCGGGTCTTTGAGGTTATGACGGGGGCAGTGTGCGAAGATCGTGGATTTTACTAAGAGGGTCAGAGGGGAACCAAGAGTGGAACAGGAGTCAAGTCAAGGGCTGAAAAGTTGAGAGGGTACAATAGCATAAGGCTGGGAGAGATTTCGCATATGGACAAAAAGGAATAATTCTTATCGAAAAAAGAGCCGAGGAAATCCATTTATCCGGAGATGGGAGGAAGGTGTAGCTGAAGGATGCGGGGATACAGGGTAATAAATATCGGAATGGAGAAAATCATATAGGGACATATAGGGAAGGGGGTGAAGGTGAACATTAAAAATCAAATAAGGGATGTATGCCCCAGGTATATGTATCTTCAAAGATTCAACAAAAACCGTGAATGCTTTTTTGGAGGGTGACAAGATGAAGAAAGAGAGTGAAGGGAAAGGCACAATCTATGCGATACCCGGTTTGCGAATGCCTAAATCAATGCTGCTTGGAAACGGTAGCATT
>DAOVAK010000005.1 GCA_030671095.1 Deltaproteobacteria bacterium
GGAGGGATAGGACACCATGTCTCGCGTAACAGAACTATTAAATACCCAGTACCCCATTATTCAGGGGGCCATGGGGATCATTTGTAACCCAGAACTGGTTGCGGCTGTGTCTGAGGCTGGGGGATTTGGTCTTCTAGCCACTATCTTTGCCTCAGATCCTGAAACAGTGCGCAAACAGATCAAAGCCACCAAAAAGCTCACGGATAAACCTTTTGGGGCAAATCTCTTTGCCGGGAACCCGTTGGCTAAGCAGTTACCGGAAGTCCTAGCCGAGGAAGGGGTCAAAGCTGTCACAGTATCTGGTGGGTCACCCAAAGAACTCATTCCCCTATCTCATGAATTAGGTATAAAGGTTCTCGTTGTGGTTCCCACAGTGGACATGGCACGGAAGTCAGAGGCTGCAGGTGCAGATGCCATTGTGGCGGAGGGCTCGGAATCTGGTGGCATGCAAGGCTTCAGGGGCGCCTCAACCATGGTTCTGGTACCGGCAGTCGCTGATGCAGTAAAGATCCCCGTGATTGCGGCGGGCGGGATCGGCGACTCACGCGGGTATCAAGCGGCCCTAGCCCTCGGCGCAGAGGGCGTGCAAGTGGGCACTCGGTTCATCGCCACCAAAGAGTGCATTGCCCATTCAAATTTCAAGGAGACCATTGTGGGCTCTCCCGAAATAGGCACAGAACTGGTAAACATGGGCAGATTCCGAGTTCGGGCCCTGGGTACACCTCTGGTTGAGAAAATTATCCAAGGAGAGATGCCGGCTGCAGAGCATTTCTCCGGATCGGCTGTGCAGGACTCCTGGATAGGGGGAGATCTGGCAGCGGGCATATTGCCCTCCGGTCAAGTCTCAGGGCTGATCTCTGATATTCCTTCTGTGAGGGAGGTTATTGAAGAAATGGTGAGCAGTAACCGGACTTAAGCGTTCCGAGCTCATTTGGCTTCAACTGAGATTTAGTAGATAAAAGACCTTTTCATACTCCCTTCTTTTTTCGTTTGGATTCCTTCCTTCTTCTTTTTAGCCGGCTGAGATATTTAAGGTCTTCTAAATCTCTTGGTCGCCCGGCAGACCGTTTCATCTTGATATTTTCTTTTAATAATCTGAGGAGCTTTTCGGTATCCATTATCTTTGAGAAGGTTTCTAATCTCCTGGGTTTTGGCATGCATCATCTGAAATCTTTGTTTCGTCGTAAGCGATAGAAGATAGTCCAACTCAAACTCAATCTCTTTCTCTTCATCATGACTATCTAATTTGAGAATAGGACTCATCGTTTGGTCCTCTTTTTTCATGCATTCTTTGAAAAATACTCAACCAATTAAGATTCATATTATCTTATCAGATCTCTCTCCTCACATAAAGAACGTTATAAACACTTCCCATTTATCCAGAAATAATTTGCCCTCACCCTTGGAAAGTTGTTAGATTGAGCAAATCTCGATATTACATACTCCTTCCGGGCAAAGTCCATAGTCTATGCTATGCATTAAGTACTTGGATTTATCCCTTACAAAAAAAGTGG
The DNA here is from genome assembly GCA_030671095.1 of Deltaproteobacteria bacterium. The sequence continues at coordinate 1,515 of DAOVAK010000005.1, forward strand.
AAATACAAGGAGGTGACGGCATCAAATGCTGGATGGTTGCTCTCCATGGCCAAAGGAATTTGCTGACAGGTATATAGCCCGGGGTTTCTGGGAAAATGTGACACTTGGCGATGTCTTGGACCGAAGTGCCTGGCACTTTCCAAAAAGGGAGGCTTTAGTGGGCACCTCCCCTGTTTCGGGTGAGGTTCGTGACACCTATACCGATCTAAAGAGAAAGGTGGACCGTCTGGCTCTTCACCTTTTACGCTTGGGTTTGAAGCCTCTTGACCGCGTCATCCTCCAGCTTCCCAATATCCCGGAGTTCGTTTACATCTACTTTGCTTTACAGAAGATCGGTGCCATTCCCGTCACGTCTCTCCCACCACACCGTTTAAGCGAGGTGGGATATATCGCCGAGCACACTGGGGCGAAAGGGTATGTCATCCCCTCGGAGTTTCGGAATTTCAACTACCTGGAGCTTGCGAAGGATGTTCAAGAGAAAGCCCCTACCGTAGGATGCGTCATGGTGGCGGGAACAGGAGCCCCTTCAGGCACCGTGGCCTTAGCAGAACTCCTTGAACAGCCCATAGAAGATCAATATCCCGAGGACCACTTGAAGTCCTTGCGCCCTGAACCCACAGAAGTGGCCGTTTTCCAGTTATCAGGCGGGACAACCGGGCGACAAAAGGTGATTCCTCATACACACAATGATTATCTATGCTGCTGCAGATTTAGTGCCCTCATGGTGGGCTTTTCGCCTTATAGCGTCTTTCTGGCCAGTGCGCCCGTGGCGCACAACTTCTCTCTGACTGCCCCAGGACTCAATGGGACCATCTATTATGGTGGCAAAACTGTTTTAGCACTGAACCCTGACCCAGAGACCGTCCTATCCTTGGTAGAAGCGGAGAAGGTGACTTACATGAATGGGGTTCCCACCATGATCATCAACTGGCTCAACCACCTTGAAGAGGCCCACTATGACCTCTCCTCGGTTCAGGTTATTGCTGGGGGTGGCTTCAGGGTCAACCCGGAGCTTGGCCGCCGAGCAAAGAACAAACTTGGTTTAACAATCCAGCAGAACTTCGGTATGGGAGAGGGATTCCACACCTGTACGCGGCTGGATGATCCCGAAGAAGTGATTCTGGAGACCCAAGGACGCCCATTAACGCCAGGTGACGAGTTCAAAGTTATGGATGATAACGGCGTAGAGGTCCCTGTTGGGGAGATGGGGGAACTCTGGGGCCGAGGACCCACAGTCGTTAGGGGTTATTACAATGCAGAGGAGCATAATCGAGACGCTTATGATCCAGAAGGCTTTTACAAGACCGGGGACATGGTGATCCAGGACGATACGGGGAACCTGATTGTGGAGGGCCGCAAAAAGGATATGATCAACCGGGGCGGGGAAAAGATCAGTGCTGAGGAAGTGGAGTCCCTCATCATGGGACATCCCAGTGTCCTGACCACAGCGGTTGTGGCCATGCCAGACCCTGTTTTTGGAGAAAAATCTTGTGCTTACGTCATCCTGCATCCCGGAAAAACGCTCGAATTTGAGGAACTCAAACAATTCTTGATGAATAAGCAGATCGCCAAATTCAAACTCCCGGAGCGGCTCGAAGTGGTAGAGGCATTTCCCTTAACCAGCGTGGGAAAGATCTCCAAGATTGAGCTGCGGAAGGATATTGCTGAAAAACTGGAGAGTGAATAGGGGACACAAGAGAAGGGGACGTTGGTTCTAAAACAACTTGCCAGAGGATTGAACACGGCAAAAGGGTTATGGGCATAAGTTGCTTTAGAACCAACGTCCCCTTCTTCGTACAAAAAAACTTGACATGCGTTTTGTTGCATATTAATTGAATATCATTTGTCCATCACTGATAGACAATTCCCTTTCAAACAAGGAATCTGCCTGGGAACTATCCCATGAAGCTTTCAAAGAGCTTAAAAGATGATTCCGCCTCTGTAACCCATCGGATCTATGAAAAAATCCGCATGGGCATCCTCACGGGTGAAATTCCGGCTGGAGAGAGGCTGGTTGAGTTAGACCTGGCTGCCAAAATGAACAGCAGCAGGACCCCTGTGAGGGAGGCCCTACAAAAAATCGCCTCCGAAGGACTTATCTACTCTATCCCGCGGGCAGGATATATCGTCGACGAGATGTCCGAATCGGAGATACAGGATATTTTCGAGGCCCGACTTGCTCTTGAACAGGCAGCAGCCAAATTGGCATTGGAGCGTATTACGCCGGAAGAACTGGGAGAACTGGGAATCAGTCTGAAGAATAGTGAAGAGAGTGTCAAAAGAGGCGTGAAGGATCAAATGATCGGTTTCGATACAGAGTTTCATGAAATTCTTTGTGGAGCCAGTCGAAACCAACGGTTAATCCAATTCGGCCAGATGCTCAGAGATCACCTGTTGAAATACCGGATATTTGGACTGCGTGTTCCCGAAATGGCAAAGGATGCCGTGAGAGAACACATTCAAATATTCAAAGCGCTTCAATTAAAGGATCCGGAAGAATTAGAGCAGTCAATCTCTAAACATCTTGAAAATTCAAAGCAAAACATACTTACCTTATTGAGAAATAAGCCCATGATCCATTGAAGAAATATGGTTAATTCGTTTCTTATGAAGCTGGGGTATCAGCTACCCCCCTCCAATGGGAATTAAGTTAATGTAGACCGAATCACCATTCTTTAAGGAGGTGTCTAATCCGGTAGGATAAAACCAAATATCCTTGTCATTAAGAATAATCTCAAAATATGTTTCCAGTTTGCGAGAATCAGGATCAATAAGGGCAAAATTCCTCTGCTGGCCCAAATAGCGCAAAAAACCCCCTACGGTGGTTATGCCCGGTGGCAAGGTCATTTCTCCTGACTCTAAAGCAGAAAAAGAGAAATTCGTTTTTAGTTTGATTTTTAATGGCATGAAGATTTTCTTAATAATTTGTTCAGCAACGGACCTGTTGGTCTCTGTTAGAACCAGACGCTGTAATCCCGTTTACTCTCTTCCTAATTGGCTCCCTTTATCAGATGTGCTTGACATCTTATTTTATCGAAATTTTATGGGAAACCACTTTCAAATTTCAACTAAAATTAACACACAATCAAAGGACCGGACGAAGGACTTGGTATTTTGATGTGATATGGATAGAAGGATTGTAGGATTATCCGCCCAGTCTTTTGCCATGCAAACTATCCCACAGAAACAAAAGAAACGCTCATTCTAAATAAAATTTACGTACGACCAAGCAGTGGCTTTCGGGGCTGTTGTGATTATCCTTAATATCGCTATCCGGCCGAGCGGAAAAGATGATGGAGGTGCGCGATGAAGAGAACAGTGGAACTCAAGGTCAATGGTGAGCTTTGGGAGATAGATATTGGGCCCCATAGGACCCTTTTGGAGGTTTTGCGTGAGGATCTGGCCCTTACGGGTTCCAAGGAAGGTTGCGGGTTAGGGGTCTGCGGGGCATGTACAGTGATCATTGACGGTGCACCTGTGCTTTCTTGCCTGACCCTTGCTGTCGAGGTGCAGAACAAAGAAATCCAGACCATTGAAGGTTTGAGTCAGGAAGGCCAGCCAGACCCTGTCCAGCTGGCGTTCGTAGATCAGGGGGCCATTCAATGCGGATTCTGCACCCCGGGTGCGATCATGTCATCCAAGGTCCTGTTGGGGAAAAATCCTAACCCCTCTCGTGAAGAGATAATGGATGCCTTATCCGGAAATCTATGCCGCTGTACTGGGTATAAAAAGATCATAGAAGCCGTCGAGTCGCTGGCACATGATTGAAAGGTTTTTTATGCAGGAATCTTTTCTTGGAGGCCATTCACAATGAGCACCAAAAGCTATTCGGTCATAGGAAGGCGCCAACCCCTGATAGACGGATTGACCAAGGCATCAGGGGAGGCTAAATTCACGGCAGACCTTGTCCTGCCAGGAATGTTAATGGGCAAGATGCTGAGGAGCCCATATCCGCATGCGAAGATATTGCACGTGGATACGAGCAAAGCCCTTGCCTTGAGGGGCGTGAAGGCTGTAGTCACAGGCGTCGATATCCCTGGCAAGAAGTACGGCTTTTTTCGAAGCCGTCGGGATGAGACTGGCCTTACTCTTAAAGCCCGTTACATCGGGGATCCTGTTGCCGCTGTGGCTGCTGTGGATGATGAGACAGCCATAGAAGCTCTAGATCTGATAAAGGTGGACTACGAGGAATTGCCCGCTGTCTACGACCCTGAGGAGGCCATGAAGAAAGGTGCTCCCCTGCTTCATGAGGAGTATGAGAGGAACATTGTTGCATACCGAAAGTTTGACTTCGGGGATGTTGAGGCGGGTTTCAAGGAGAGCAACTACATCCGCGAAGATTACTTTTACAGCCAGGGAATCAGTCACGGAAATCCTGAACCCAGAGCAAGCCTTGCGCAATACGAGACATCTGGGAAGCTGACCATATGGACTTCAACCCAGTCTCCTTCCTATGTGCGTCGAGACCTCTCTATGGTTCTTAATATCCCTGAAAGCAAGATCCATGTGATCAAACCCTATGTGGGCTGTGGTTTTGGGGGAAAAGTAGAAACGGACGCTCATCAGGTTGCGACATGTCTTCTGGCGATGAAAACAGGCAGACCCGTCAAAATCTGCCTGAACCGAGAAGAGGAGATTTCTGCCACCCGCCTACGTGTTCCCATGATCGTTCAGGTGAAGACAGGGGTTAAAAAAGATGGCTCTATTTTGGCCCAATATGTCAAATGTATGGCTGATGGCGGGGCCTATGCAAGTACGAGTGTACTTTTGATGTACAATTCAGGGCTGACCTGTTTGATTCCCTATCGCATCCCAAACTTTAGGTACGATGGGTACATGACCTATACCAACAAGCCGGTATTCGGGGCCATGCGAGGTCATGGGGCCAATCAGCCTCGCTTTGCCGTTGAATCTCAACTCGATATGATTGCTGAGGAGCTCAATATGGATCCTGCCGAGTTGAGATTGAAAAATGCCACTCAAGCTGGAGATACCTCCATCAGTGGACTGGTTTTTAATAGTTGTGAACTTTCAAAGGCCATTAAAGAGAGCACCAAGCATGCGGGTTGGCACAAAAGACGCGCTAAAAAAGGTTCCAACCGTGGTATTGGCCTTGCCTGCAGTGGATTTGTTTCCGGTGCCCGCATAGGAGGTCTTACTGCATCAGGCTCCTTCATACAGGTTAGCGATGACGGCGGGGTCACCGTACTGACCGGTTCCTCGGACCTAGGCCAGGGATCCAGGACTATTGTAGCTCTGGTAGCAGCCGAGGAATTGGGCCTTTCTCCATCAGATATAACGGTTCTGTCGGGCGACACAGAAACGACTCCCACAGATCCGGGTACCTTTTCGAGCCGCGTGACCTTTTACGCCGGCAATGCCACCAAGATCGCTGCCAGGGACATAAAGGCCCAGCTTGCGCAGATAGCGGCGGAACTCATGGAGGCCAATGTGGAAGACATCGTTTTTCAGGATAAAAAGGTCTTTGTCAAGGGCAGTCCAGAACCTTTTATGCCCTTTGGCGAGTTGGCAAAAAGGGCACGGGACCTGGGGCCAGGAAGATTGATTATAGGCAAGGGATACTGGGCACCTACAAACACCCAATTCCCAGATAGGAAGACCAGATACGGAAATGTCTCTGGCGCCTACAGTTTTGCCTGTCAGGTGGCAGAGGTGGAAGTGGATCCTGAGACAGGCCAGGTCAGGGTGCTCAAGATTACCATAGGGGATGACTGTGGCCAGGTCATTAATCTGTTAGGAGCGGAGGGGCAGGCGGAGGGATCTGCCGCTATGGGGGTAGGACATGCACTGATGGAGAATATTATTTTTGCCGACAATGGGCAAATTATGAACCCTTCTTTTCTGGAGTATAAAATACCCACCACCTTAGATGTGAGCGATGTGGCCACATTGGAAGTTGGCAGTCCTGATCCGATTGGCCCATACGGAGCGAAAGAAATCGGGGAAGGGCTTCTCATCTCTACGGTACCGGCTATAACGAATGCGATTTACGATGCCATAGGAGTACGCATCACAGAGCTTCCCGTAACCCCCGAAAAGATTTTAGAAGAAATGGAGAAAAAGGAAAGGAGAGAGAGACAATGATGCGTTTACCCAAAATGGATCACTATTCTCCCACGAATATCGAGGAAGCCCTTTCCTTACTGGAGAAACATGGGGCGGAAGCCAAAGTTCTGGCTGGTGGAACGGATCTGTTGGCGGCATGTAAGTTACGGAACATTCGACCAGGCTGGCTTGTCAGTCTAGCGGCAATTCCGGAATTGAAAGGGATCGATTTTCAGGAAGGAGAGGGACTCAGGGTTGGGGCTATGACCAGTCTGTACAACGTGAGGCATAATCCCTCCGTATTAAATCATTATCCAGCACTCGCACAAGCAGTAGCAGCCGTTGGGACCATGCAACTTCAGTACATGGGGACTTTGGGAGGAAACCTGTGTCTCAACACCCGCTGCATCTATTACAATCAATCTGACGATTGGAGAAAGAGTCGGGAGGTCTGTTTCAAGATGGGCGGTGACGTCTGTCACGTGGTTCCCAAGGGTAAGCGATGTTATGCCGTTTTTTCAGGGGACACGGTGCCGGCCCTGATCGCTCTTGAGGCGCAAGCAAAGTTCATCGGCAGTACTGGGGAGCGGATGGTGGATGTAAGCAAATTGTATACAGGTGACGGCAAGGAGCCCATAGCCCTCAAACCAGACGAACTGCTAACCGAAATTAAGGTGCCGCAGCCAGTTGAAAGGCAAAGTAGCACCTACCTAAAGTATCGAACAAGGGCAGCCATCGACTTTCCTCTGGCAGGGGTTGCGGTCCGAATGGATTCAGACGGTGAGGGTATCTGTACGGATTGTAAAGTCGTGCTTAACGCCGTGGGCTCAGCACCAGCGGAAGTTCCTGAGGCCGAAGAACTACTGAAAGGGAAGGCGCCTACCGCCGCGCTGATAGACGAAGTTGCCGAGAAGGCCGTAGGAAACGCCCATCCTGTCGCCAACACTGCAGAATCCACACCAGCATACCGCCGCAAAATGGCGGGGATTCTGACCCGTCGCGCTTTGCACGAGGTAGCCAATAGGCTCGGCATTGTTTAGGAAATTTCGAGCCTAAGCTTTCCCGTAGCTTTGCTTCGTGGAGAGGAAAGTACTGGTAATTGCACAGAAAGTATGTACCATGTGGCCATTAGGTGGATCAGTGGTGGCTCGGTCCAGGGCCCCAGTAGTCGGGAAAAATCATCAATGTTACATTTCCGGGCTACATAGGGTATCACAGTTCATGGCAGAGAGAGAGAAGAAAAAGGGTGTATCACTATGGGGAAGACTCTGGAGATCCAGAGGGTAAGGAAAAGTTTCGGAGGGTTACAGGCCTTATGGGATATAAACGTTTCCCTTCATGAAGGGGAGACCCTTGGACTTATCGGCCCCAACGGGGCAGGAAAGACCACCCTGTTTAATATCGTATGCGGAATGAAACCAGATTCGGGGAAGGTTTTTTTTAGGGGGCAAGACATTACCGGCTTAAAACCCAATGAAATCTGCCATAGGGGAATCGCACGCACCTTTCAGCTTATCCGGCCATTTCCCAACCTTTCTGTCATAGATAATGTCACATGCGCACTCTTGTTTGGACGGCGGAGGAGGGAGATAGCCGGGTTGAAGGAAGCCAGGGGGCTAGCCGCCGATATTCTTCAACAAGTTAAGCTCGATCATCGAGCGAACACCCTGGCCAGTGAACTTGTCTTCGCGGAGAGAAGGCGTATGGAGCTGGCCCGAGCGCTGGGTACAGGCCCAGACTTGCTTCTTTTGGATGAGGTGATGGCAGGACTCAGCTCTCCGGAGGCGAAAGAGATGCTGGAGATAATGGGGGGTCTCAAAGAGGAATATGGCCTCACCATATTTATTATTGAGCACACGATGAAATTGATCACTGCCATGTGCGACCGGCTTGTGGTGCTCAACTTCGGCCAGAAATTGGTCGAAGGTCCCTCGCCGGAGGTGCTTCAGAACCGAGAGGTCATCAAGGCCTATCTAGGTGACGAAGATGCTTAGAGTTCAAGATATCGACGTCTCTTACGGGGTTGTTCCTGTTTTGAGGGGAGTGAGTCTGGAAGTGAGGGAGGGGGAATTTGTCTCCTTGCTTGGACCCAATGGGGCGGGGAAGACCACCACGGTTAAGACCCTCATGGGTGTATTAAAACCCCGGTCGGGGAGGATCTTTTTTGAGGGGCAGGAAATCACCGGACAACCTCCTCATCGAATTGTTGGATTGGGCATAAGTCTGGTTCCGGAAGGCAGGCTCCTCTTTCCGGAAATGTCGGTTCTGGAAAACCTGGATCTAGGAGCCTCTACTCCGGAGGCGCGTGGGAAGATCTCTGGCTCCTTAGAACGGGTCTTCTCTTTATTTCCCATTCTTAAGGGGCGACAATCCCAGGCCGCAGGCACTCTCAGCGGTGGGGAACAGCAGATGATGGCCATTGCCAGGGCTTTAATGTTGCGACCGCGCTTGGTTTTTCTTGATGAACCCTCGCTGGGGCTCAGTCCGATTCTGATAAAGGATCTATTTCAGCGGCTGAAGGAACTGAACCAAGCAGGGATCAGCATGCTCCTGGTGGAGCAAAATGCCGTGGAGGCCCTGAAAATCTCCCACCGAGCCTATGTACTAGAGTCCGGCAAAATCGTCTCTGAAGGGTCAAGCTCGGAGTTTGCCCACTCGGAAATCATCAGGAGTTATGTGGGCCTTTAGTGCCCTTTGAAAGGGGGTGGAAATGGAGGGAGACCTAATATCTTCGGTAGAGTTTAAGGATTAAAAACAAGAGGGATAAGGAGGTGTAAGTATGAAAAGGAGATTATTTGCTACATTTTTTGGTGCCACTCTTTTGATAGCCGCAATCCTTGTCAGCAGCGTTGCTTTCGCCGCTGGTAAACCGCCTAAGGAAATCAAAATCGGGGCTACACTGGCGATAACCGGACGCTTCTCTGTGGAATGGGGGCCACCAGCTCGCCGCTTCATGAAAGAAATGGAGAGCGTAATCAATGAGCAGGGTGGTGTCTATGTCAAGGAATATGACGCTCGCTTGCCAATAAAGCTCATCATTTACGACGACGGAAGCTCCCCTGAGCGCGCAGTCGAGCTCTATGAGAAGCTGGCCACGGTCGATAAGGTAGATTTTTTCTTAGGACCCGCCTCAAGCCCCATAACGATTATGGCCTCCACCGTGGCGGAGAAGTATGGCATACCGATGATAGCCCAGGAGGCCAATAGCCCTTACGTTTTTGCCCGGGGCTTTAAATGGCTTGTGGGCGTGGATATGCCTGCCCCCCGATGGGCTGAAGACTATTACGGGATGCTCAAGCACCTCATGGACACAGGAGAAATCCCCTCTCTTAAAACGGTAGCTGTCATTAAAGAAGATCATCCCCATACTTTGGATCAGGGTTGGGGTGCTGAGCACCATGCTGGCATTGCAGGCCTGAAGGTGGTGTCTGTTGAGAAGATACCGGTGGGGCTGGCCGACTTCTCACCCATAATCATCAAATTCAAGAAGTTGCACCCTGATGTCGTTTATGTGGCTACCTGGGGCAGCACAGGGGCCACTTTTGCCAAACAGGCACGTGAAATGGGTTTCAAGCCCTTTGATCTGCATATCCCTCATGCCCTACTTTCAATAGTCTGGTACAAGAAGGTCGGCGCAGAGATAGGAGAGGGTGTGACCGGAATCAGTCATATTGCCTTATTCAAGAGCGGCGATGTGGAAACGTACAATGAGGCCATCAAAAGGAGCGGACTGGGAACCTTTGAATTTGGCTGCGCCGCTATCCGCTTCCTCGCCCTCGAGGTATTGTTGAAAGGGATTGAGAAGGCCGGGACTCTTGATCGGGCCAAGGCGATGGAGGCGATCAAGAATCTTCGTTACCAGTCACTTCACGGGGAGATGTTCTTCCGATTTGGTATGGAAATAGCTGGTAAAAAGGTTGATGGGGTAGGGAATAAAGTGGTATTCATTTCCCAGTACCAAAACGGGGAAATAAAGACCCTATGGCCACCGGAGCTGGCCACCACGAAGTTTAAACGCAGGTAAAAGCTCTCCGCACTTAAATGGAAGAGGTTACAGGGGGGGGGAATCGAATTCCCCCCCTTCCGCCCTTCGTAAAGGAGCAAAATGAGGCTTTTCTTCCAGTTACTAATCGCCGGCTTATCTCTGGGAGGAATTTACGCCCTCCTCAGTTTCTCCTTTTCTCTCATCATCAGCACCACCAGGATTCTGAACATCGGACATGGGCCCTTTGTTGTTTGGGGCGCTGGGATTATTGCCATCCTCTTGCTTCACCTCAAGCTCTCCCCCTTCCTCGCCTTTCCAATTCTGCTCGCATTGTTTGCCGGATTAGGTCTCCTTTTTTTCTGGGGAATCGTCCGGGTGTTGATTAAACAAGGACCTCATTATCTTCTTAGCGGGAGCGTTTTGGCTACCTTCGGCCTGGCTTTAGCCATGGAAAGCGCTTTAGGTGCTGGATGGACGGCCTTCATAGATCCCCACCCAACTTTTCTTCTTCCGCTGAACCTGGCTCCTCTGGAGCTCTGGGGGATGGCGGTTTCAAGCAACCGGCTGATCGTCCTTCTGCTCGTTGGGCTGATGATCCTAGGCTTCCATCTCCTTCTCAGGAAGACCTTCTTTGGAAGAGGTGCCCGGGCTATGGCCCAGAATCTGGAAGCTTTCCTCATCATCGGACTGAATCCGGAACGAATTGCGATGCTTATGGTTGTGATAGCTACTCTGGCCACTGGTCTGTGCGGCATCCTCTATATCCTTGTGATCCCCCTTGATGCCTATCAAGGGCTGCCCATCACCTTAAAAGCACTTACCATAGTCATCCTGGCCGGAGTCGGGAGTTTGCCAGGGACCCTTGTCGCCGGTGTGCTGCTCGGGCTGGCCGAGGTGACCGCAAGTTACTTTTTCGGCGCAATCTGGGCCCCTATGGTCGGGTTTACTATCCTTTTCGTTGTCCTTCTCTTTCGGCCAACCGGGCTTTTCGGAAGGGTAACCATATGAGAAAAAATCGAATTGTCCCATTCTTAGTCCTTGGGATATTGGTGCTCCTCGCCATTTTGCCACGCTTCTTGTCCTCCTCCATGCTGATGGTCTTTTTTCTGAGTTTTCTGTGGCTGGTCCTGGCCGCAAATTATGATATCTTAGGTGGTTTTATGGGATATATTCATCTGGCTCAGGGGGCTTTTTTCGGCATTGGAGCCTATACTGCCACCCTTCTTCTGAACGCCCCTGCCATCCAAGCAACCGGGCCATTCAGCCTATTTCTCGTTACTCTGGCTGCTGTAGTATTGAGTGGGTTATTTGCCGGAATGATTGCCTTCCCCCTCTTTCGGCTCAAAGGCCTTTACTTTGCTGTGGCAACCCTCGTCCTCGTCTTCCTACTTGGGACCCTTGTCGTTAACCTCCCTTCGTTAACGGGGGGAAGCTATGGGGCCTTTGTTCCGCGCCAGTATTGCAAGAGCACATTCACCGGATATTATCTCGCACTCCTTCTGGCGATTATTTCGGTAGGCATCAACTATTACCTCTCTCATAGCAAGAGTGGCCTTGCCTTTATCTCCATAAGAGAGGATGAAGAGGCCACTGCCAGCATCGGCCTCAATGTGACACGGCAGAAAGCCATCGCATATGTCCTGAGCAGCCTTCCTTCGGCAGCCGCCGGGGTCATATTCGCCCTGAACTCGGGATTTATAGACCCCCATATTGCCCTTGGGGTGGAAAGAAGCCTTCTGCCCCCCCTTATGGCTATGCTGGGAGGAAGCGGTCTTGTCCTCGGCCCGGTCCTGGGTACGATCATCCTCCGGGCTATCGATGTCATCTTTTTTCATTATCTGCTCCTTCCCATCCCTTCAATGTTCTTCTTCGGAATGACTCTCATGCTGGTGGCCCTGTTCATCCCTATGGGGCTGCTCAATTCACCTTGGGTCAGGTGGGTCGCTAAAGCCTTGGCGGAGAAACTCCGGGCAGAGAGCCAAGAGACTTCATGAGACTGAGGAGGTAAGGTATGGAAGGCGTGAGATCATATCCGAAAGAATTTATTGAACGATACCGCAAAATATGGCTCGGAATCACGATCATAGACGCCTTTGACCGAACCTGTGACATTCTCCCTGAAAAGGTCGCTGTTGTTGATGGGGAGACGAGGCTGACCTTTGCACAACTCAGGGAAAAGGTCCGGAAGGCTGCCCTGGTCTTTTTGAAACTTGGTCTTGGAAAAGAAAGCCCGGTGCTCCTACAGATACCCAATTCCGCAGAGGCCGTATACGTTTACCTGGCTTTGGATATGATCGGAGCTGTCCCTGTGCTCTGCCTCCCCCGGCATGGTCAGCGGGAATTGGAGAGATTTGGAACCTTGGCGGAGACGACCACCTGGATCGGTCCAGGCAGGTTCGGAAAGATGGAATACCTACCCATGGTGAACGCGGTCAGGGAAAAGTGCCCATCGCTTCGAAACCTGATCGTCGTAAAGGATGAAGCGCCCCCGGGCACGCTTTCCTTCACCACGTTAATGGAAGGAATCCAGTTAGGCCCCGAGACTGATGAATATCTGAACAAATTCCGTCCCTCTCCCGATGATGTCCTTCATCTTGCCCCCACGGGGGGGACGACAGGACTGCCTAAACTGGTGCCTCGGACCCATAATGCCCACCTTTGCAAGGCCTACTATTGGGCCCGGGCCCAGGAAAGAGGGCCCAGAGAGGTTGATCTTGTGGTGGCCCCGATCAACCACGATGCCCCCCAGTTGAGTCATCTGTCCTTCATGGCACTTTTTGGAGGGACACTGGTCTTCTGCCCTTCCCCGAAACCGAGGGACATAGTTGAGCACCTTGAGAGAGAGAAGATAACCTTTAGTTTCATGGTACCCACGCTGCTGACCGATCTGGCCAATGAGCCCGGGGTTGAGGAATTTCGTTTTTCTCCTAACCTCCAACTGGGGTATGGGGGGGCCTATGCCTCTTCTGATCTCATACATACCATTCGCCGCCGGTTTGGATGCCGCTTTTATAGTATCTACGGGATGACGGAGGGAGCGGGGACCATTACCCGAAGCACCGATTCCCCGGAAGTGGTCGGCGATACCGTGGGCAAGGGGATGTGTCCCTATGATGCGTATAAGATCCTGGATGACAATGGGAACGAGATGCCGTCCGGAAAGGAGGGTGAGGTGGTGGCTAGGGGTCCCTCCATTATCTCAGGTTACTATAAATCGGAGGAGGAAGATAAGCTCGTCTTTACCGGGGACGGATTTTTCCGGACCGGAGATATGGGTAGATTCGATCCCATGGGGAATCTCATTATCACCGGGAGGAAGAAAGACATTATTAGGCGAGGTGGGGAGACGATAATCCCATCCGAGATTGAGCAAATGATCACCGAGCATCCCAACGTATCGCAAACGGTGGTGGTGGGAATGCCGGATGCCCGCCTCGGAGAGAGGATCTGTGCCTACATTCAACTGCTCCAAGGTGAAAAAATAACTTACGAAGATCTCATCGCCTACCTGAAAGAGAAAGGCGCCTCAAAGATGTTGCTTCCAGAACGCCTGGAGGTGCTGCAGGAGCTTCCTTTGACTCCGATGCAGAAGGTGGACAAGCAGGCTCTGAGAGAGGATATTACCCGGAAACTGAAACAGGAGCAGGAGGAAGGAAATTAATTAAGAGGGCGAAAAGATAATTGGTTTTTGACTTTCTTAACTAACAGCTATGGTCAATGGGTATTGAAGGAGAAAGTTTATGGCCAAAAAACCCAGAAAAATCAGTGAAAATGATTATTGGGTGCACACAAGCTGTCCAGGGTGTTATGCCACCTGCGGCATGGCTGTCAATGTGGTCGACGGGGTTGCCATAAAATTAGAGGGTGAACAAGAGAGTTATCTGGGCGCTAGAGGAGGTCTCTGCGGTAAGGGTGCTGCAACGCTTATGAGCCTTTATGATCCAAACAGGATCAGGTATCCCTTGAGAAGGACCAATCCTAAGAAAGGTTTTGGTGAAGACCCAAAATGGGAGCGAATCTCGTGGGACGAGGCACTGGATACTATAGCTGCGAAGCATAAAGAAGTCCTGAAAAGGGACCCGAGAGCCATTGTCATCGCCGGTACTCCTTCTCCAGGTACGCCTCTTAAGCTTGGCGTCACCTGGCCTGGGCTCATGTTGACCCTGGGCTCCCACAGCTTTGCACCCGGCGGGGTAGGATTCCACTGTGGTAATGGATCCCATTTCGGAGCCGGTCTGGTGCACTGTTCCTGGTCAGTACTTCCAGACTACAAATATTGCAATTATGCGATCCAATTCGGCTCAAATAAGGGGACGGGGTCCGGTCACGGGGCAGCGGCTTGCATGAGGCTGGCCGCTGAATCCAGGGCAAGAGGGATGAAAAATGTGGTTTTTGATCCCATCTGTAACTTTGCAGGAGGTAAGGCCACAGAATGGATTCCCATCCTGCCCGGCACCGACCTGGCAGTTATTCTGAGCATGTGTAATATTATTGTGAATGAAGTGGGTAAGTATGATGAAGAATTTCTGAAGAAGTACACCAACGGCCCCTATCTGGTTGGTCCGGACGGGCGATTTGTAAGGGACAGAGAAACGAACCAACCCCTATTGTGGGATGAATCTGATGACAGGGCAAAGACCTGGGATGACACCACGTTAACAGCTGACTCTGCATTACTGGGGAACTTTAAAGTGGACGGTGTGGAGTGTGAGCCCGCTTTTCAGCTTCTGAAGGAACATCTGAAGCAATACAAACCGGAATGGGCTGAGAAGGTGAGTACTGTTCCGGCGACGACCGTTGAGCGGATTGCCAGGGAATTTGTGGAGGAGGCAAAAATAGGCTCCACCATTGAGATTGAAGGGGTCAAACTGCCCTACAGACCTGTTGCCTCCTGCATGTTCAGGGGCGGGCAGGGTCACTCCAATTCCTTCCACCAATATGTGGCTGCAGCCATTTTGAATCAGCTGGTGGGATGTGTAGAAGCGGTTGGGGGAACCGTGGGCTGGCCTGCCAGGAGTTTTGGTCACCCGGAAACCGGGCATCCAAAATACGAGCCATATGCCAGTGTGGATGGGATGCTCACCCCTGGTATGTGGATGACCCATGACCCTTGGCCTCCTGAAGAACCCCGATGGCCGGAAAGATTGACGCTGCAGGATTTTTTTGTGCATTCTCATGCCTCAGGACATCCCTACTCCGATGACTTTGAAGCCCATTGGGATAAGGTGGGACGTCCATATGAGTGCCAGATTGTCGCCTTTATGGGGGGCAACCTTGCGAAAACCACCGCAGATCCTGAATCAACAGGAAAATTCCTGGCAAAAGTTCCCCTCAATTGGGGCGTTTTTACGGAGCACAACGAAACCACAGAAGGATATCTGGATATTGTGCTTCCCGAAAAACACGCGTTGGAGCAGTTAGATATCAGCCTGAGCATCGGCTACTTCTTTAATTACCCCACCGGCATGGATGACTGGTCCTTTCATCTGCGCCAGCCTGCAGTGAAGAACAGATACGAAGAAAGGGACCTCATTGAGATCCTCTTTAACCTGGCTGATAGGATAGGGCCAGAAAAACGGGCCGAATACAACAGGTACCTGGATACCTTTTATTCTGGAAAATTGTCAAAATGGGGGGCAGCCAAAAAAGAAGCAAGTGACACCGAAGAAGACTATCCCATAATCCGGCCCGACGAGAGGCTAACCAATGAGGAGTTCACAGATAGGGCATTAAAACACATGTTTGGTGAGAAATGCGGTCTGGACTGGTTTGAGGAAAATGGCTACATGATCTGGAAGAAGCGCCCGGAGGAGGTCTACTGGAGAACCTTCTGCTCGGGGAGAAGCCCCATCTACTTCGAGTTTCTCTTAAATTCCAAAGAAAAGGGAATGCCAATCGATGAAAAACTGGGGATCCATGTGGATTGGGACCATTACACGCCTTTAATCACTTATTTCCCTTCTGTCATCTATGAGGAGGGGGAGCAAAACCCTGATTATGGATTTGTGGCCTTCTCCTATCGGGACATTTTGCATGCGGCCACGGCCACCTATAACAATCCAGTGCTTGACGAGATGAGCAAGGGCAACCCGTTTACCTACAATATCTCTTTAAACGCCGAGATGGCCAAAAAGATGGGGATAAAAGATGGGGATACTGTTTGTGTGGAGAACCTAAAGGGCAGGCGCATGACGGGCAAGGCAAAGCTTATGAACGGAATTCACCCTCAGGCGGTTGCTTCTGTGTGTGGTGGCGGGGGTTGGGCCAAGGGCCGGCCCATCGCTAAGGGGAAAGGGGTCATGTTCAATAACCTTTTGATCAATGACCAGAAACATAAGTGCCCTGTCTGTTTATCGATGGAGACCGCCGTGAGGGTGAAGGTCTACAAAGTGGACTAGAAAATAGGATCTTGAGATAGGATCTGTTTTTTGGAAAGGAGGAGAAAGTGTTTCGCAATTTACCACGATTCGAATATCTGAGTCCTCAGACAATGGAGGAAGCTTTTGCTCTGTTGACTCGATATGGCCCAAAGACCAAAGTCATTGCCGGGGGAACAGACCTTATCCCACAGATGCGATGGGGCGAGATAAAACCTGAGGTTTTGCTGGGGCTGGGTCGAATACCAGATTTGCAGGAGATTCAATTTGATGATAAGGGCGGTTTAAAGCTGGGCGCCCTGTGTAAGATAGGCGCCATAGAGAGTTCCCCTATCATCAGAGAAAATTACCCCTTATTGGCCCAGGCTGCATCTGTGTTGGCGTCGACTGAGATAAGAAACCGGGCAACCGTGGGAGGCAATTTGTGTACGGCAGCGCCCTCGGCAGACATGCCCCCATCACTTCTCGTATTGGGGGCTCGGGCCGTGATTGCTTCTGAAAATGAGGAAAGGGTTATACCTCTTGAGGATTTTTTCCTCGGCCCCAAAAAAACGGTGCTAGACAACAATGAGCTATTGGTCAGACTGGAAATGCCACCCATAAAACCCAACAGTGCCGGGGAATATATAAAGCTTGGTAGAAGAAATGCCATGGAGATTGCCATGATTGGGGTGGCGGCACTGATTACCCTCAGGCCCGGAGACAATACCTGCGAAGAGGCGAGATTGGCCCTTGCGACTGCTGCGCCCACGCCAATTCGTTCCAAGGAGGCCGAACGAGGCTTGACCGGAAAGAAACTTGATAAAAAGGCCATTGAGTCGGCGGCAGAGACTGCATCAAGGGAGGCTTCACCAAGGACTTCTTGGCGGAGTACGGAGGAATATAGACGAGACATGATTCGTGTTTTGACCCGTCGAGCGATCCAGGGGTCAATAGATAAAATCAAATCATAATTTCTAGAGGGGGTCTCTGTGAAACAGCAAATTGAATTACGTGTCAACGGACAGGTCTACGAAATAGAGACCGAGCCCTGGAGGACATTGCTTGAGGTTCTTAGGGATCGATTAAATCTGACCGGGACTAAGGTGAGCTGTGCTGAGGGCCATTGCGGTGCCTGCACGGTTATTATTGACGGAGAGGCAGTGAATTCCTGTTTGACGCTGGCCATTGAGGCCCAGGGTAAAGAGATTCTCACCATAGAAGGGCTTTCAGAAGGGGGTGATCTTCATCCCATACAGGAGACCTTTGTGACCCATGGTGCTGTGCAATGTGGGTTTTGTACCCCTGGTTTGATAATGGCGAGCAAGGCCTTTTTAGAGCACAACCCAGACCCTTCTGATGAGAAGATCAAGAAGGTTCTTGCAGGGCACCTGTGTCGATGCACAGGCTATGTACAGATCATTGAGGCCGTCAAGGCAGCCGCTGAGTTGATGGGAGCAAGATAGGGATTTGAAAGGAGACAGGACATGAATGAAAATGAGGTCCTTGATGTTATAGGTAAGCCATATCCTAAAAAGGACGCCAGAATAAAGGTGATTGGTGAATGTCGTTTTGCGGGAGATATTAGCGTGCCTGGCATGCTGCACGGAAAGATGTTGCGCAGTCCCCATGCACATGCCAGGATACTCCATATAGATACCAGCAAGGCAGAGAAACTGAAAGGGGTGCGGGCGGTTGTTACGGGAAAGGATTTCCCAGGAATTTTGTACGGCAATTTTATGCACACCCGGGACTACCTCCCTCTGGCCATTGACCGTGTAAGATATATTGGTGAGGAAGTGGCCGCAGTAGCCGCCGATGATGAGGACACAGCCTGGGAGGCACTCGATCTCATAGAAGTGGAATACGAAGATCTACCGGGGGTGTTTGATCCTGAGCAGGCCATGAAGGAGGGGGCGCCTCTTTTATACGATGACAAACCCGGCAATCTCAGTTCCAAATCGGAGTGGGAATTTGGGGATATAGAAAAGGGTTTCAAGGAATCCTATCTCGTCAAAGAGGATACCTATCAAACACAGCATTTTAAGCATGGCATGCTGGAGACACACACATGTATTGGTCTTTGGGATGCCAGTGACAAGATCACCCTGGAGGCGTGCAAGCAGAGCCCGTATGTGGCCTGGCGACAACTGGCCATGGGGCTGGGGCTCCCGCCACATAAGATAAGAATCAAACAGACTTTTGTAGGGGCTGGCAATTCTGGGGGCAAGCAGGAGGCCTTGCCCCAGGACTTCGCGGCAGTGATGCTATCTAAAAAGACTGGCAGACCGGTCAGGATTGTCCATACCATGGAAGAGGTCATAATGATGGGGCATATGCGGCATGCATTTAAGATAGACCTCAAGCTTGGCGTGGATAAGGAAGGGATTATCCAGGCTATGGACTGCTATGCCATTGGCGATGGGGGGGCGCACAGCAGTATTGGGCAGTTAAGCGTTTTCCTCCTGGGTGGGTTCATGATGATGACCTACAAGATACCAAATGTAAGGTACAGGTGCTATCGGATATACAGCAATAAATCTTTTTCCGGAGCCCTCAGGGGCCACTGCGGCCCCCAGGGCCGTTTTGCCTTTGAAGGGTTATTGGATGATATCGCCGATGAATTGGGCCTGGATCATTTTGAGATCCGTAAAAGGAATGCCATTACCCCAGGGTATGAGGCGCCCAATGGTTTCAAGATAACCACCTGTGGCTTCCAAGAGGCCCTTGACAAGGCGAAGGAGGTCTCTGATTGGGAGAACAAGAAGGGCAAGTTACCCAAATATCGGGGCATAGGTCTTGGAGCTGCTGGCTTCGTGACTGGTTCCAACATCATGGGGATGTCCGCCTGTTCAGCCATGCTGAAGGTGCAGGAGGACGGGTCCGTTGCCCTTCAGACCGGGGCAACGGATGTGGGGCAGGGATGTGATACGGTCCTACCCATGATCGTGGCAGAGGTCCTGGGAATCGAACCGGATGATGTGAGCTTTGCCCTGGTGGACAGTGATCTCACCCCCATTGATGGAGGTTCTTGGTCTTCGAGGGTGACCTTTTATGCGGGCAATGCGGTAAAGATAGCGGCCCTGGACGCCCGAAAACAGCTGGCTCAGGTAGCCGCCGAGAACCTGGAGGCCAAGGAGGATGATCTGGTATTCAGGAAAAAGAGGGTCTATGTCAAAGGAAGTCCGGACCATGGGATCGAGCTGGATCGTTTGGTCCGCTACTGCCAAAACAGAAAAGGGATGACTATTATGGGCCGGGGTTACTACAACGCCCCTTGTGACACCTTAGATTTTGACACCGGAACGGGCAATTTTGCCCCCACGTATAGTTTCTACGGGCAGGTGGCCGAAGTTGAGGTGGATCCTGAGACAGGCAAAGTTGACATTCTGAACCTTTGGACGGCCCATGATGGGGGCATTGAGCTGAACCCCATGCTGGTCAGAGGGCAGATTATCGGCTCTGCCGTGATGCATCTGGGCCAGGCCCTGTTTGAAGGCGTGATCCGGGATGACAAAGGTGAGACTCTGAACACCTCTTTTCGAGATTACAAGATGCCCACCTTCATGGACATTCCCAAGGTTCAGAAGCTATATTCCATAGGGATGCCAGATACGGAGGGACCCTTTGGGGCCAAGGAGGCAGGGGAAGGGGCCGGAACCCCCACCATTGCGGCCATAGCCAATGCTATACACGATGCCATTGGAGTCAGAATTACCAGCCTACCCATTACCCCTGAAAAGATTGTCATGGCCATGAAAGAAAAAGAGAAAGATAAATAGACGATCAATAGGACTTTTTAATCTGTTTCTGAATTCGAGTGTTCTTGAATCCTGAAATCGTTCGGCTGTAAAAGCTATGCTCGAAGTCTGTTAGGGAGGTCAGTGGCGATGGAAGACACGGCGAAAGGTAGTAAAAATGATTACTGGGTACACACCAATTGTGCGGGATGCTATGGCAATTGCGGTTT